>JANLIS010000126.1 GCA_024653985.1 Candidatus Roizmanbacteria bacterium | reverse complement strand
ATCATGGCAGTTGAGTATGAAAAAGATAAGTTTGCAGTTAGTTTTAGGTCAAAAAAACATACAGACGTATCAGTTCTGGCTAAAAAATTTGGTGGAGGCGGTCATAAAAATGCAGCCGGAGCAACTATCTATGGAAATATTAATCAAGTAATTAAAAAAATCAGGGAAATTGTTTAATAGTTTTTTGTATTCCGCTCCAATTATCCATTCCTTCACGGGGGATCAAGATGTACTGTTTATCATCGGAAATTGCATTTTCTAAAACGTTTTGATCGGTCAGAACAAAGGTTGTTATCTTATATTCATCAACATTATCGGCTTCTCCGATAAATTTTTTTATAATATCCAAACCAATATCAGTTTTAACATCTTTTTTAAACTCATCCATCAGGGGAATTATTTTGGGAATAAAACCAAGACTGATAACTTTATCTTTTATATTTTCGATTACCTGTTGCTGACGAAGGGCCCGATTAAAATCGCCGCCGTCGTCCGCAGAATGGCGGGACCGGGCAAATTTCAAAGCAGTTTCTCCATCCATGTGATTTAATCCTTTTTTAAACTCTAATTTTTCGTATCGGCAAGGAAAAGCAAGTTCGGGCGATGAGCTGGCGTTTTTGACAAACTCTTCCAACTTCGGATTTTCCTTAAATTGTTGATTTCGTTCATCGGGATTAAATCCAGGAGTAATAAAGGGCTCAGCTTTTTTAAATAACTCTTCAGTATCTTTATCACATAGTTCTTTTTCCTGTCCCTCAATCGGATACTCCGGATCAATGAACGACTGTTTAACCTCAACGTCTATCCCACCCAAAATATCGATCGCTTTAGTAAAACCCTCAAAATTAACACTGATATAGCCGTCAATTGGAAGGCCGGAGACTTGGGAAATAATTGTTTTTGTTGATACCTGTTTGAGATCTGGATAATCTTCGGGCGAGAGATCTCCTTCGAATCTATTCTCTAATCGGTAAACAGCATTGATCTTTGTATGAAAGTCCGCACCCGACTTAGTTGGTATTTTTATCCAGAGGTCACGGGGAATTGAAAAAAGAGTAACTTTTTTTGTTTTTGTATCAAGATGAACAACCATTATCGTATCGGTCAGATAAGTCCCTTCGTGAGCTCCGCCACCATAACCAAGCAGGAGAAAATTGTAGGCGGTTTGTTCCGGTCTTGGCTTTACTAAAGGCGGCTGGTTTGTTTTTACGTTAAATTTAAAGTTATTTAAGAAATAAAAAACACTAAACGCTAATAAAATACCGATGATAATGATAATTATTTTTTTCATTTTAGGTTCCTCAAAATTTTTTCTACCTCGCGATCATTAATTTCATGATGAGGTCCGCGGTGAGAAAGTAGCGCTCCGGAAAATGTCTTTGGAATATGCATCAGTTCGTGGATCAAAGTTTTAATTTTTTCCCTTTCAGACAGCTTATCAAATCTTTGCGCAATCACTTCAATGATATAGTTTGGCTCCAGGCCGGCGACTTCCTTAAATAGTCGGGACATGCCCCAGATACGGGCGTAGGCTCTGGTTTTGGCATCAAATGAACGGATACAATGAATTTGACTTGATTTAATATGGGTGAAATTTAACTCCTTGACCAAAACCCTGATCTGCCTCTTAATTTCCGGAGCTAATTTATATTGCATTCAATCATTTTAACAGAAAAAATTTCAACTCCTCATCTTTACATTTCCTTACAGACGTGAGATAATTGTCATATGGTAGCAGCAAGTAGCGAAATAAAAGCTGGAAAAGGGGATTTGATGCCAAGTATCTTATTAAAAAAACAAATAGAACGAATAAAAATAGATCCTATTGAACTACCTCCGCTTAGAGATGTGTACGAACCTTTTATTAAAAATGAAACTGTTAGGTTTAACCCGGCAAACGGTGAAATTTTTATTTTTTGTCAAAAAAATGAACGAGACCAAATAGTGATTGATAATTTTGTTCCGCAAAAAGAAAAACCTTGGTTAAGTTCTATTGATTTAAATGCGGCCTGCACAATTTCAGAAAAATTTATTTTTGAAGATGGATCCAAAATAATTGATAATACCGGAGAAGTAGTCCAATCGACTGTTGATGATTTTCCTCAATTTTTTAACCGTGATCTTGACGAAAAAGAAGTTGCCGGTATTATCAAAAGAATCTGTTCTAATTTAGTACAAAAAAAGCTGATTGCTGACGAAAATAATCAAGATTATATTAGATATGTCCTTCATAATTATAGAGGAATTAGAAGAGGGCGCTATTCCAGACAAGAAGAAAGGTCGCGTCTGGGATCGGTTGTTCTTGACGTAGTTGATGATTTGATCAAAAAAAGAGGAAAAGTGGGTCATTATTCACCGACTTTGGCAATTCTTTTTGTAGAACAACAGGTTGAAAATAGATTTTTTCAAAGTTTAATAGGCGATTTCAGTAAATCAATCGGCGAACAACTTAAACCTGACTTTAATAGTTTACAAAAATTTAAAAAAAGCTTGTTAGAATTAGAAAAAAAATATTTTAGTTTTCCGATTTTCAGATGTGCCCCTATTAATCAACTTACTAAAGAAATAGAAAAAACCATTTTGGAAATAAATAAAGTAATAGATGAGAACAGTCATTGTAACGTTTCTAAAGCGATAGGTGAGATAGGTGAATTAGTGAATGGCAATAATCTTTTTTATTTTGATATCTAGATTTATTTTTATGGTATCATTTTTGTAATGAAAAAGATCATTGTTATCGCGTTAACGGTTATCGGCTCATGGTTCATAGTTCAGTCAGTCAAAGCTGAACAAATTAATAACTTCGATTCTCAGATCTACGTAAACCAGGATGGAACGATTGATGTTAAAGAGAATATTGAATATGATTTTTTTGATTTAAATAAACACGGCATTTACCGTGAAATTCCATTTATAAAAACTAACGAAGATGGTAAAAAATACAAACTTGAATTTAGCAATTTTTCAGTTCAGGACGAAAATGGTATAGATTATAGATTCACGACTTCAACAGTTGATGAAAAATTAATAAGCCTGAAAATCGGTAATGCTAACCGATTAGTAACGGGGATTCATAACTACATTATTACTTATAAAGTGGCCGGGGCCTTGACTTATTTTTCCGACCACGATGAACTTTATTGGAACATAACGGGAAACGACTGGCAAATTCCGATTGCCAATACAAC
>JANLIS010000107.1 GCA_024653985.1 Candidatus Roizmanbacteria bacterium | reverse complement strand
GTAATGGTCTTTTTTGTTGATCCGGTTGTAAAAGTATTACCACAGGCACAAACTGCTTGAGCATCTGAATAATATGTTGGGTGTATTTTTGCTTTCATAAGAAAACAATTATAGCAGACGAGTTAGCATTTATTCAATGGATTATTTATTCGAGTTTTATTGACATTATATTGTGAGTTAGACATACTCAAACCTGAATATTTTAGAGGTTTATTATATAAAATTTATAAGACTTTTAAGCAGATTGAAATTCCTATTTACCTTGAAATATATTAGCATTTGGAAATAACTGACCTAGTCTACCCATGAATTGTGATCGTGTAGCAGGGTTTGGTTTATATTTCAATGTGTCTGATCCGTAATCAGGCTCTATTTTGATATTTGTTAACAAAAAGTTACTTTCTAACTGTTTACGATATTCAACTGGATTAAAACCTATTTTTTTTAAATTCGCAAATTTCTGAAAGGTGTCTACTTGTTGAGTAATTTGATCTAAAGACATTGCCCATTTTAAAACGAATCTTCCCGCATCATCAGTTTCGCCATTGAATGGCCTATTAATTAAATCTCCGTGTTCTATATCTACTGATAAAGACGATATAACTACTGTTCTATCAACACCAAAATATATATATTTGTATGAATCATTAGCAAGAGATTCCCTTGATGGTGTGTTCCCTTCAGAAGAATCAAAATATCCACCTTCTCTGTTTCCCATAAATATGATTATTTCGATCAATTATATCAATCTGAAGTCGTTATTTCAATAAATCTATCTAAATCTATCTAAGCGTAAAAGTTCACGGTCTTTGACAAAACTGTGTCAAGCATCAATGGCTGTTTTGTGTCATCCCCTTGAAGAAGGGGATCCAGTCTATAATTACCTTATAAAAAACATAAAGGAATATTTAGTCTGGATTCCCGCCTCCGCGGGAATGACATTAGCTTTACTTTTAACTTTTTACTTTCAATTTTGACTTTTGCATTTTGAATTTTAACTTAATCTCTATCTTTGTAATTCAATAATTCCGGTGTTTTGACGGCAATATAAATTGTGGCAATGATCGTGGCGATTCCGCCAAAGGCAACGGATAGAGGCGTTCCCATAAAATGGGCAACAATTCCCGCTTCCGTCTCTCCCAGTTGCGGACCACCGGTATAAAATACCATATTGACAGCCGTCATTCTTCCTCTTAGATCATCGGCAGTATTTAATTGACGCATAATATTGCGAATTACAGCAGAGATCATATCTCCAGCACCTGACAACCCAATGAACAGTAAGGAAAGATAAAAATTCTTCGAAAATGCAAAAAGAACAATATTAAGTCCGTAAAAACAAACGCTTAAAATAAGAAGCTTGCCCTTATTTTTTATTCTGTTAATAAAAGGAAAAAGAATCCCGGCCATAATGGCTCCGATCGAAGGAATGGCGTAAAGAAAACCCAGCTCTTTTGGACCCACTTTTAGAATATCAACGGCAAAAATAGGCATAAGAGTGGATGCTGAGGCAAAAAAAGTAGCTACAAAATCGATAAACATTGATCCGTAGATAATCGGTGTTTTAAAAACAAAATCAATCCCCTCTTTCATTCCTTTGAGATTAAAAATAGGTTGTTTTTTAAAATTTTTCTTTATAGGATTCATAAATAACAATACAATTAAGACTGCCAAAAAACTGAAAGCATTAATAAAATAAACCGATTGAACTCCGGAAAAAGCAATTATAAATCCACTGATAGCCGGGCCAATAAATTTTGTTGAATTAAAAAGAATGTTATTAATATTAATAGCCAATGAAAAATCTTCTTTTTTAACGATATTGGGGAGGATTGATTGACGGGCCGGAGTTTCAAAAGAATAAAGGCCGGCTTCAAGTCCGACCAATAGATAGATAAGTAACGGAGTAATCTTTCCGGAAATTGTTAAAATAGCTAAAACAAGGGCGTTTAAAATAGAGAAAAATTGAACGAGGGAAATAATTTTTTTCCGGTTAAAAACATCAGCCGCCATTCCAGAAATCATTGAAAAGATTAAAACGGGAATAAATTTTGCCAAACCCAAAACACCAAGTGAAAGAGGTGATTTTGTTAATTGGTAAAGTTGCCAGTTGACGGCAACATCCTGCATAAAAGAACCGCTGCGTGATATAAAAATTCCAATTTGAAGAAGAATGTAATCGCGGTTTTTCAGCAAAGATATAAGTGACTTCCTATTCATTTTGTGCAAAGACCTTGTCCCATTTTCCTTCCTCAATAATATCTTCAAGATTATGAAA
>JANLIS010000091.1 GCA_024653985.1 Candidatus Roizmanbacteria bacterium | reverse complement strand
TTCCCATTGGCTATGGCAACTGTCAATTTTAGATTTTTGGCAAGTTCTGTTGCGATCGGATCAAAGGGAGAATTATGCCCTGGAGTCCATTTGTCCCCGACCAATTCCTTCATTGCCTCCCATGTGATCTTTTTTAATGGTTTAGCATCGGAAAATTTGCCCGGATCTTTGTCAAAGACATAATCAATGTTTGACATATTGATGATCATTTTTGCCTTATGATCACGAGCTAATATTACCGCATCATAATCTGTGGAGCAACCGGGCATCCATCCGGCACCAATCGCAACCGGTTCGGTCCAATTTTCAAGTTTTCGATCATAATGCTGTATGACTCTGGGATTTGCGATGTCCTGAAATATTGTCCTTAAAAGATGAGCGTTAAGGTGGGTCGAATGAATACCCAACCAATCAAGATCCTCTCTTGTCAACTTTCCGATGACGGCGCTCCCCGCTTCTTGATACCTTCGGGCCAATTTTCCTCCTCCGGCGATAAGCATAAATCTTTTACCCAAAACAACCTCTTCACGGATCATCTTGTTTAACTTAATTAAAAAACCCGTATCTATTCCCCCATTTGGAACGATAAGACTACCGCCTACGGAAATAACTATTGGAGATTCTTGCATATTAGGTATATTATACCTTAAAAGATCCCTCCGCCAAGGCCAAAGATGGCCGCTATCAGTCGGGTGATCAGAAAGGACATGATCAAAAGAACAAAGCCGATGATGCCAGAAGTAATTTTTGCTTGACCTGATTTTATCTTATCAGCATTTCCCTGTGACATCATATAATCGTATCCTCCTGAGATCAATACAAAAAGAAGGACTATTCCGGCCATTGGCATAATAAAATTCAACCCTTTGGTGATTATTTTCCCTAACGAATCAACACTGGAATCTAAAGGTCCTTGAATTGTCTGGGAACCCATATTGAGGGATTGAGCTAATAAAGTTTTCATACGGGCTTTTTATTGGGATCTTCTAGGGGTTTCAAATCAGGTGCCACATCAGGTTTTTTGATAGTCGGCTCTGGAACTTTTAATTCCTCTGATTTTGGTTTTTCCACAACTGAAATTTTTTCTCCATGCTTCAAACACTTTGGACAGATTATTGTTGAGTTTTGAATGATCTCATTTTCAAAATCCCAACCGCATGCCTGACAGTGATATTTTTTTGTTATCTTTGGCTGAAAAACCGTCTTCTCAATCTCAAATATCAACTCATCGCGATCAACTCGCGTTCTTATCAGGTCACCAGCTTTTGCCTTACCGTCAATGATTAAATTGGATATCGGATTTTCGATCAATTTTTGAATTGCCCGTCTTAGTGGCCTGGCTCCATATATAGGATCAAACCCTTCCTTGACTATCGCCTGAATAACTTCATCGGTATAGGCAAAACCCATATCTTGCTCTTCGATCATTTTAACGACACCTTTCATCTGCAGCTTAACTATTTCGATCATATCTTGGAATCTTAGTGGTTCAAAAACTATCACCTCATCAAAACGGTTGATCAGTTCTGGTTTAAAAAATTTTGTCAACTCGACCATTACTTTCTCTTTTATGCTCTTGAATTTGGTTTTATCTTTATCATCTTCAACTTTTGACTTTTGTGAGGGTTGGTCGCGCCCAACCCCTACATTTTTGGATTTTTTCTTCATCATCTCATCTTGTATTAATTTTGTTCCCAAATTCGATGTGCAAATAACAACCGTATTTTTGAAAGAAACTACGTGACCTTTATTATCCGTTAAGCGTCCGTCATCAAGTATTTGAAGAAGGATATTAAATATATCCGGGTGGGCTTTTTCCACCTCATCAAAAAGGACAACGCTATATGGCTTTCTTCTTACTGCCTCGGTTAATTTTCCACCTTCCTCATATCCCACATAGCCTGGTGGTGCACCTAGAAGTTTGGACACCTCGTGTTTTTCCATGTACTCAGTCATATCAAACCTGATCATCAGGTCTTCGCTTCCAAATAAAATATCTGCAAGAGATTTAGCCAATTCAGTTTTTCCAACGCCTGTCGGACCTAAAAATATAAAGCTACCGATCGGTCGAACTGCAGATTTTAAACCGGCGCGTCCTCTACGAACCGCCTGGGAAACCGAAGCCACCGCGCCTTCTTGACCTATCAATCTCTTATGAAGAATGTCCTCTAAATGAGCTAATTTTTCCGTTTCGGAAGATGAAATTTTAGCAACCGGAATTCCAGTCCAGCGCGCAATTATGTCTTTGATTATTTCAACGGACACCGCTCCCGTTGACTGTCCTTTTTTGAGGTTAAATTCATCTTTTTTTTCTTTCAAACCAGAATTGATCTCATCTATCTTGGATCGCAAAATTCTTGACTTAACTTTATCGGCCTTCTTTTCTGATTCTTTTAGCTCTTGATTCAATTGGGCAATTCTTGTTTCAAGTGATTTAATTTCTTCAGGTAATGAAATTAACGGAAGTCTGACGGCGGCAGCTGCCTCGTCTATCAGATCAACGGCTTTATCTGGTAAAAATCGATCTCCAACATAACGTTTTGATAAAATAACGGCGGCTTCAATGGCTCCGTCAGGAATTTTGACTCGATGAAAAGCTTCGTATTTATCTTTGATTGCTTTAAGCATCTTAATTCCCTGTTCTTCAGTTGGCTCGGGAACTAAAACCGGTTGGAATCGCCGCTCAAGAGCCGGATCTTTTTCCACATATTTTCGGTATTCGGTTAAAGTAGTTGCCCCAACGATTTGAATTTCACCTCGAGCAAGCGCCGGTTTTAAAAAGTTAGAAGCGTCAAGAGACCCTTCGCCAGATGCACCGGCCCCAACGATATTGTGAATTTCATCAATAAATAAAATTATCTGACCTTGACTAGCTTTAACCTCTTCAATCAGATCTTTCATCCTCTCCTCAAATTCTCCGCGATGAGAAGCGCCGGCCAACATACTCATCAAATCTAATTGAAGAATTCTTTTGTTTAAAAGCGGCTCCGGCACTTCTTTAGCAACAATTTTTTCCGCCAGTCCCTCGACTATGGCTGTTTTTCCTACTCCTGCCTCCCCGACCAGTGAAGGATTATTTTTTGTTCGGCGGGATAAAATATGAATCACCCGTTCAATGACCGAGGATCTTTCAACTACCGGATCAAGTAACCCTTGAGAGGCTTTGGCAGTCAAATCTATTGTAAATTGTTCCAATGCTTTTTTCTTATTCTGGGCTTTTTTTTCTTCTTCATTTAAGCCTTCTTTTTTTCCAACAACTAATTTATTAAGAGTTTCCTTGGTTAAACCCAACTTTACTAATACTCTCGCTCCAACACCTTCACCTTCTTCATACAGCCCTAACATCATATGTTCCGGTGCTATGAATTCAAATCCAAGTTTTCTTGCAACAACTAAGGAATCATTAAGAATTTTTTTAATTCGGGGAGAAAATTGGGGTGCTCTATCAACTGTTCCTCTTTTATAAATTTTATTCAGTTCATCGGTTACCAGTTGAGGTTGGATTTTAGATTCAACCAGTAAATTGTAGATTTCACTGTCAGTTGTTAGCGCGTATAAAAGATGTTCACTATCGACTAAATCTGATTTTAGCTCTTTTGCTTTTGTCTGGGCCGTCATCATGACACGATTTGAACGCTGAGTCAAATGAGTCATTAGATCAAGATTATTAGTGGCTTGGTTAGTTGGTTGCTTGGTTGTTTGACCTGCTGTTTTTTTGTCATCCCCGACCCCGATCGGGGATCCAGTCTTCTGGATTCCCGCTGGAGCCTGCCCTCGACTCCGATCGGGGGCGGGAATGACATTGGAGACAGTCTGATTCACTACCTGTGAAGGGTTAATTGGTGGAACTGCAGTCGTAACTGGTGGTACAATCGGACTCACAGTTTGATTATTTGAAATTTTGTCATTTGGATTTGTTTGCCCCGCAGAGTCTTGACGAAGTGGGGTTTGCGGATTTGCTGTTGCATTAGTTGCTGTTTTTTTAATAAAATCAAAATAGTCGGGCATATTTTCATTATCATTAAAAAGTGATTAATTGTCAAATTGAGTTGATTGTCATTCCCGCGAAGGCGGGAATCCAAGCTAGATATACCTTATAAGGTAATTATGGACTGGATCCCCTTCTTCAAGGGGATGACAAGCATATCTATGAAAAAAATATATTTCGTCATCGCCGGAGCTTTTCTTATCCTCCTTATTATTATATCTATACTTCTATCTCTTGGGAAAAAGACTACTACAACAACTCAAGATAATGCTCCCTTCCCCACTGATGTTCCCTTACCTGGATCAACACAACAAATAGGTCAGGATCAACAATCGACCGGTATCGAAGATCTTGTCCAAGAAACAGGTATTAACAATGATATTTCGACTATATCTCCTGTTGAGACCGAGGATTTTAAACTTCAATATTCCTCAAAATTAAATCAGATTGTAGTTGAAAGAAAGACCGATCAGGCCGAAGTGCAATTTGAAAATTGGGCCTACCAAAATGAACGGCCACAACTTGTTGATGATCCCGATTTAGTTCTGATGGTTGATTATGGAAAAAATCCTGATGATTTTAATCCTCTGATTGAATTTTTAAATATTTTTATGAATATGGGGCAAGGTTCGGAGCAATCGAACAATGGAACAATTGATCAATCGACTTCTCCAACATCTTCTTTCCAATCTCCTACAACTACCTCATTCACTTATTATGCCCAATGTGGTGATCAAGGAAACACACCATTACCCGATGGAGATACTTTGTGCCACGCAGGGTGCGGCCCGACAACCGTTGCAATGATCTCATCAAGTTACGTGGATAAAAAATATGATCCCAAAACTATCGTTGATCTGTATGATAAAAATAATTACCTTTTGGGAGGAAGTGGTTCACGTTATTCTGACGCCCATGAACTATTAAAATCATTCGGTTTGAAAACTACCGACTATCTTGTTTTTAATTCGGAAAAATCTGATACGGTTGTCCCTCAGCTTCGCAAATACCTAAATGCCGGTTGGACCTTCTTTACCCTGGCAAGTTTTTGCGAGAAAGGTTGTGGTCATTATTTTTGGATAACAGATATTGATGATCAAGGAAATATTTTTGCTTACGACCCTGCCTACGGTCGCTATCAGATACCTTATAATGAAAATAGTCGTTATCCGTACCCGTTGTATAGATTAGCATTTGGTGTTAAAAGATAATATATGAACAATTCCAATACCAAAATTTATCTTGCCATTTCTGGAGCACTTATATTTTTATTTATATTAATCATCATTATCCCATTTTCAAAAAGAACTCCTACCCAGGATGATCAATCCAATCCAACCGATCAGGTATTTCCTACTTCCGTCGAAATTAATCCGACTTTAAGCTCAGGAGAACAGACAGAATCAGTTCCTGCCGACTTTACCGGTGCCATTGAGGAACCTATACCTCAACAGATAATTGATACCTCCGCTCAAAAAAGAGACCTCCAAGAAAAAATTCCTCTTGATCTTTCATTATTTTCTATTGATTTTGACTACGACCAAGACAAGTTTATAGTAACTCTAAAGGACCCAAAAGAACAAGCACAAAAAGAATTTGATAGTTGGAGAACGGCAAACTATCAAGGACTAGAAGTTAATCAATTCATAATTAAATAAAGTGTCATTCCCGCGGAGGCGGGTTTACCCTGTAAGGGAATCCAG
>JANLIS010000069.1 GCA_024653985.1 Candidatus Roizmanbacteria bacterium | reverse complement strand
TGTAAGAAACACCCCTCTTAAATTCGTCGCGATTACTTTATCAAAAATTTCGCTCGTTAATTGTGATAATGGAGCGAAAGGAAACATACCGGCGTTATTGACAAGAATATCGACCGTCCCAAAAGATTTTATAGCCTCTAAAACCAAATTCTTCACTTCTGTTTCAATCGACACATCTGTCTTCACACCGGCCGCCTTAAACCCTTTTTGTTTTAATTCTTCAACTGCCTTATTAACCTCCTCAATATTACGGCTGGCAATGACAACATTGGCTCCCGCTTCCGCCAGTCTATAGCTTATGCCATAGCCTATTCCTAAAGATCCCCCTGTCACAATGGCTGTTTTTCCAGATAAGTTTAAAAGCTTATCTTTTGGTAATATTTCCATAATTTATTTAATTTTTAACAGCGATCATGCTTATTTCTAATGCTGCGCCCATTGGAAGAGCTTGAACAGAAACTGTTTCTCTTGCCGGAAAAGGGTCACTCATATAACTACTATAAACTTCATTAATTTTTCCATAATCATCCATATTGATAACAAAAATAGTTGTTTTAACCACATTGGTAAAAGTAACACCAGCTGCTTCAAGAACAGCTTTTAGATTTTTCATTACCTGATGAGTTTTTTCTTCAATCGTTCCTTCAAGAAGCTTGCCTTCAGGAGTTAAATGAATATTGCCAGAAGTAAAAATAAAATTTCCAACTATTATTGCCTGCGAATACGGCCCAACCGCTTTTGGAGCTTTAGTCGTTTCAACTTTAGTTTTCATACATTAACATTATATAAATTTTTATTCTTTGACTTCTTCTTTGGTTTTGTGAATTGTTCCCTGTTTATGTTCTGGCGGTGTGTAAATTGTGTAAAGTTTCATCACCGCTTCTGATGTGTTGATAATATTATGCTGAGTTCCAGCTGGGACAACAATCGCTGATCCGTCGGCAATCTCATGTTCTTCACCGTTCATTATTGCTTTGCCTTTGCCGGCTTCTATTCTTATAAACTGGTCATGCTCGGGGTGAACTTCCATTCCAATGTCCTCACCTGGTTTTAAAGCCATAACAACTAATTGACTTTTATCAGTTGTAAAAAGCACTTCACGGAAGTAACTATTTTGTAAACTTTTTTCTTCAATATTTATTACATATCCTGTCATATATATCACCTCCTTTCTTTCATTTTAATATATAATCTCTTCCATGTCACTGATTATTTTATTTGGGCTACCAGGCACAGGAAAAACTTTTATCGGAAAAGTATTTGAAAAATATTTTGATTATTATTTTTATGAGGGTGATCGCGACCTGACACGGGAAATTAAATCCGCAATAAAAACAAAAACTGTTTTTACCGATCAAATGAGAAATGTGTTTTTTAAAATATTGATTAATAAAATTCATGATCTTTCAACCCAACATAAAAAATTAGTCATCGCTCAGACTTTTATAAAAGAAAAATATCGAGTCGATCTACTTAATAAAATTCCCGAGGCAAAATTCATTTTGATCGAAACAAAAAAAGATATTAGGGAAAAACGTTTAGCTGAAAGGGTTGACTATCCCCTCGATCTTGAATATGCAAGAAAAATGGAAGGGAATTTCGAAAAACCAAAAATTATTCACAAAGTAATTATTAATGATCAAAACGGAGAAGAAAATATAAAAAGACTAATTAAAAACATTGTCATTCCCGCGAAGGCGGGAATCCATTCTTTCCTGGATCCCCGACTAGATCGGGGATGACAGACAATCTATAATTTCTTCTGCAATCTTCCGCTTAGAGGTCAAAGAAATTTTTTTAA
>JANLIS010000055.1 GCA_024653985.1 Candidatus Roizmanbacteria bacterium | reverse complement strand
TGCGCCTGTGATAAATGCGATATATAGAGCTAATAAACCTTCTTTCCATCCGAGCAAAAAACCCATAACTGCCGACAGATAAACGTCACCCAGTCCCATTGCCCGCTCCTTGGAAATAAAATAGATCAGCCAAATCGGAAAGGCAACAACTAAACCCGAAAGAATACTCATCTCGATTGCCTGGATTTCCGCCTGCGCGGGAATGACAATCTTTAACATGAGAGAGAATATAAATAAAGCTAATAAAATATAATCTGAAATAAGATGATATTTAAGGTCAGAAATAAAGATTACGATGAGAGCTGAGAGGATAGATACGGTAAGGACAGTCCTTGTCAGCGAGTCAATATAAGGACTGTCCTTAAATAGCCAAACAAAAGCAAGTCCTGTTATCGTTTCGACTATTGGATACTGAAAACTTAATTTTTTATGACAACATCTCGTCTTCCCTCTTAAGATAAAAAATGAAAAAACAGGGATCAGATCATACCATGCGATTTTTTTCCCGCAATAATCACAATGCGATCGACCGTTGATACTTTCATTTTTAGGTAATCTATCGATTAATACATTCAAAAAGGATCCAATAGAAGCCCCAAATATAAAAATTACTAAATTGCTAAATAGTCCCATTGTTTTAAGTATAACAAACTATAAATTTTATTTTTTATTTTGTTTATCCTATAAGCTTAAATATTAATCAGGCTTAACAAAGCCAAACGAATATGTCTTATTTTATATTTTTTTCTTGAAAGTAAGTATTTAATAGCAATAAATTTTGGTTTTCCGGAAATAACTTTAAACTTTTTCGTAAAAACTCATCCGTCTTCTTTTGATCATTTTCATGTAAAACTAATATTTTAGCTAAATTTTCATAAGCCAGATAATACTGGCCGTTATCAATTGCTTTCTTATAATATTCGGCTGCCTTTTGATAGTTTTTTTCACGTTCGTAAATTGCACCTAAATTATTCCAATTTACCCACCAATACGGTGCTAATTGTGTCGAAATTTCAAAATATTTTTTTGCTTCAAAATACCGACCAACCCTAAATAATTCCACTCCCATGTTATTTTGTAAATCAAAGCTGCTATTTTTTCTGATATCACGACTAAATAAACTCAGACCATTCCGCCAATCCAAAGTCCGGATAAAACTTCGGAGAGAAAAAACAATGATTATAATAATTAATAAAATAAAAATCGTTTTTGATTTTATTTGAGATTTAAAATTTATTTGTGATTTGTAATTTATTATTTGTAATTTACTCAACATTGTTCCAATCATCCCCAGTATCCCAATCATCGGAAAATATAACCATCGTTCTGCCACCGTCATATTGAGTGGGATAATTTGCAAATGTGGAAGTAATCCAAGTAAAAACCAAATAAAGAAGAAAAGGAAAACCTTATTTTTTGTTTTTATAAAATAAATTATTGCACCGGAAAATAATAAAATTTCAAAAACTAACGGAAGCCAAAAATTTTGAAAATCAATAAACCTCACAACCCAATGCTGAGCAATTCCTAAATTCATTGGATAAAAAAATTTGCCTAAATAATACAAAATAATCATCGGAATATTTATTAAACGAGTTGCAAAAGAGACCCTCATAATCGGAAAAAGTCCTTGCCCCTGAACGTAGAGACTACCTCCCGAAACTCTGAATAAAAAATATGCCATTAGTAAAATCACAGAAAAAATTGAATAACTGATTAAAACAATCTGATTTTTTCTTTCAAAAAGAAATAGATAACAAAAAACCAAAACAAAAAAAACTATTGCCGTTTCTTTCATAAGTAGAGCAATTAATAAGAGAAAGGTTGCTAAAAAAATCTTCACCAAATTGTCATTCCCTCGAAGGAGGGAATCCAGACTATAATCACCTCTCTTAATTAATTCAGAAGCACTGGATCCCCGCCTCCGCGGGGATGACAGCAAGAACATAAATCCGGCTATTCCGACCAAGGTAAATCCAACTTCTTGCATGGCCGAGGCAAAAGAAACCGCCTCAACCGCTGCCGGATGAACAAGAAAAATAACCGCCAAAATAAATGCGACTGTTTCTTTAAAAAACCGCTTAAATAAATAATAGATCAATATCGCCGTTGTAATATGAAAGATTAGCTGAAAAAAATGGAAAAAAAACGGCTGCGGCCCAAAAATATTATAAATGGTTGAATAAACAGCTGAAATTGCCGGTCGAAAATACGTTCCTGATAGAGCGTTTTGAGAAGAAATATTTTGTATAAAAACTTCATCATCCCAGACAAATCCGTTAAACAGAGAACGACTATAGATCAACAAACCCAAAAGGACAATGATTAGGATTTTCTTCACAATATTTATTGTACCATTCCGTTAGATGTTGAGGATGTTTTCGAAGTCCTTCGTCTCAAAGGGTCCAATCAAAGCAAAGTTAAGATTTTTCGGAATAAATATTTCTTTAGCCAGATCAACTATCTCCGATTTTGTAACTGACATAATTTTTGTGATTATTTCCTCAGGTGTCTCCAACTTATTTTCCAACAATTTTTTGTTTCCAAAAAAGTGAGCAATGTTGAAAGAGTCCTCCATTGAAAGAAGTAGTCTTCCTTTAAGCATTTCTTTAGCTCTGATAATATCTTCTTCAAAAAAATTTCCCTTAACCATATTCTCATGTTCTGTCAAAGTCGCAGCAACGGCTATCTTCACCTTTTCGACATCTTTAGCAATCCCCGCTTGGGTAACTATGCTTCCCGTCTCAAAATAATACTCTGCTCCTGTGCTTATGTAGTAACAAAGACCTTTTTTTTCTCTGACTTCCTGAAATAATTTCGAAGAAGCTCCCACACCCAGAATTGTGATGAGTACGTTAAGAATTCGTCGCCGTTTATCATTAATTCCGAACGTGGGAAATCCAAGACAAAAGTGGGCTTGCTCTGTTTTTTTGTGGTGTACTAGTATTTGAGGCCTTGTTTGGCTCTGATTAATTTTCTCGAACGTTGATTTTTCCCCTGATTTCCAATTACCAAATTTATCTTCAATTATCTCCAGATAAGTATTAAAAGGCGAAGACAACAAATTTTTTGCGGTTTGTTGTTTTCCGTCAAAAAATTTTGGTTGTCGAGCCGAAAGGCCCCCCGCAACAACCAATACCGCATTATTCGGATGATAAAGGCTGTTCATATAACTTAAAAAGGTTTTTCTATCAAATGAAGTGACTGTTTCTTTACTCCCGGCAATATCAAATCCCAACGAACTATCTTTATAGATGAGCCCCTCAAAGATTTCCCCTATCCGTCGTTGTGGAGTATCCTCATACATATTTATTTCTTCAACAATGACGCCCTTTTCTTTTTCAATCTCAGATTTATTAAATAAAGAGTTCAAAAGAATATCCGAAAGAATGTCGATGATTTCCGGAAAGTGATCGGTGGCTGCCTTTATATAATAGCCAGTGTAGTCTTTTGAGGTGAAAGCGTTCCAATGTCCGCCCATCCCCTCGATGATCTGGGAAATGATCTTCGGGTTTGGGTATTTCTTGCTCCCTTTATAAAACATGTGCTCTAAAAAGTGGGCAATTCCATTATTGTTTTCATTTTCATAGCGACTTCCTGCACCTACCAAAAGTAGAGTTGTCAAAGTTGGAAATGTTTTAGTATCAACAAATATTACTTGAAGGCCGTTTTTTAAAGTGAAAGTCTGTGGATACATAGTGGGAAAATTATACCACAGAAGATTCTATAAGTAATTGAAGAAATTTGGCAACTTCATCAACATTTTGTACATAGTATTTGCTTTTTGAAACATTATTTTTACCTACCTTTATTGTTATTCCTGAATCAAATTTATTAAACATATCTTCATCAGTTGTATCGTCGCCAATGCAAATAACTAACGGATTCCTACCCTGTGAAACAATTTTTTCTACTATTGATTTGGCAAAATTACCTTTTGTCCAGTTGACTGCTGGTCTTATATCAAATACTTTCTTCCCATTAATTACCTCTAATAAATTTGCGTCTGTATATTTTTTAATAATGCTCTTGAATCGGGTTTTAAAAATTATTATTTGATGATTATCTAGTAAACGATAATGAATTGCTACACCTAGTTTTTTGTCCTCAATAATGATATTCGGGAATGATTCCGCTAAATTTTTTATTGATAGTTTTGCCAACCTTAATGATCGTAAATATTTACTCTTCAAAGGAACATGATTATACTTACCCTCTATTACCCATTCCAGTCCATGATTTGCGGCTAAATTAACTATTTCTGGAGGTATTTTTTGCCTTAAGTCCTTAAGGCTTCTTCCGCTAATTATAACGGTTAAGATGTTTGGAGAAACGCTCAATTTTTTTAATAGTTCTTGAGTTTTTGGAGCTATTTTTGCCTTCTTTGGAGTTGACTTTATTGGAGAAATTGTACCGTCAAAATCCAAAAAAAGAACGATGAGAGATTTTCCGCTGATGAACTTCTTAATATTATTGATATCTTTCCAAAAGTTTTTCATCAAAGATTAATAAGATTTTTTAATAAACTTGCTGACCAATGGTAGATATCGTTTCTTTTTAGTGCATCTCTCATTCTTTTCATTCTTTTTGTTTGTTCTAGATTGCTCATTTGCAATGCTTTGTGAATGCTTTCTGACAGCTGATTAATATCATATGGATTTATTATAATCGCGTCTTTTAGCTCCCTTGAAGCTCCTGCAAATTTACTAAGTATAAGTACTCCTTTTTCATCCGTTCGGGCTACGACGAACTCTTTTGAAACTAAATTCATACCATCGTGTAGCGAAGTCACCAAACAGACGTTGGATACACGATATAGTTCATTAATTTCTTCGTGATTGTGATGTTTGTTTAGATATATTATCGGCTTCCAGCCATTTGATTTGTAAAGACTATTGATTCTATTGACTTCTGCCTCCACTTGACTTTCAAGATTAGAGTAAACGGTAATTTGACTACGGCTTGGTGGAGCAACTTGTACAAAGGTAAAATTATTTTTATAGGTTGGATTATTTTTGAATAATTGTTCAATCGCTATCAACCGCTCTAATATGCCTTTCGTATAATCAAGTCTGTCTACTCCTATTCCCATATATTTTGTTTTTTTAATATCGAGCTTTCTTAATATTTCTTCCGGATTAGTTTTTTTATCTTTATTATCCGAAAAAGCAATACTAATTGGAAATGGTTTTATATAACTTTTGTGAGTATTTTTAGTTATGGTAAACTGTTCAAGGTCAATCAAAGCTTCCAGTTCTCGTCCGGCAGTTTCTATAAAGTTATTACAATGTAGTTGTGTATGAAAACCGATGAGATCAGCTCCAAGCATACCATCTAATATCTCTTTTCTAAATGGACAAATTCCAAAAGCTTCCGGATTCGGCCACGGAATATGCCAAAAAATACCTATTTGAGCATCAGGACGACTATCTTTTATCATTCTTGGCAATAAAGAAAAATGGTAATCCTGGATAATAATCACCGGTTTTTCAATATTCTTTATTTCATTCAAAACAATTGAAGCAAATTTACCATTAACTGACTTGTACACTTCCCAATCTTCTTCCCTAAATATCGGTCTCGTATGGGCCATATGGCAGAGAGGCCATAAACCTTCATTTGAAAATCCGTAATAGTATCTTTTTTCTTCCTCTTTTGTCAACCAGACTCTTTTTAAGACATATTTTGGATCATCTGGTGGAACTTTTATTTTATTATTTTTGTCTACTACCAATCTATCAGCATCTCCACTACCGGTGGCAATCCAAGTCCCCCCACAGGCTTCAATCATCGGCTCAATAGCGGTCACCATTCCACTAGCTGGTATAAAATAACTGATTTTTCCGGATTTTTTTGTATGAATATATGGTTCTCGATTTGAGATAACAAAAACATTTCTATTATTTAAAATTTTTTTCACGTATTCGTAAAGTCTTTGTTCGGTCCAAGGAGAATCTATTTTCTCAATATTAAATTTTGCTTCTTCTTTTGCTGACATTCGCGCTTCGTATAAATTTTTACTAAAATGTGAAATTTCTTTGATAAGTGGTCTAAAAATAAAGTTTTCGGGAATTTTTTTTGGAGGAGTATTTTCTTCATGCATTCGTGAACGTCTGATTGTTTCAACAAGGTCTTTAATAGGAAGATAAATAATGAAACGAACCGTCAAAAGAATTGCTAAAAATATTATAGTCGCTTGAACTCCTAAACGAATCAAATTATTTTTCCAAACCTCTGATAGTCTATCATCAATAAATCCAGCATTTTGAATTAACGTCAATGATCCTATAATGTTAGTATCTTTATGAAGGGGCAACGAAAAAACATATGATTTTTTACCATCAAGCTTAATAAAGTCTGCGCTTACTTTATCTTCATCCATAGAGTTTGTAACTATGGTGTCTATGTTGGTAATATCCAAATTTACTGCTGAAGATGAAGCAACGATATTGTCTTTGTTGTCATATAAAACTACGGTCGTGACTCTTTTATCTTCGGTAAACTGATCTATTATTACCTGAATTTGTTCTTTATTATTATAGATTACATAAGGGTTGATTTTTTCTTTAAGACTATCTGCCAGTAAAGTTGTTCTATATTGTAGATCTGTTGTTAAACGTTGCTCTTCTCGACTAGATTGATTTAAAGTAAAAAAAAGAACAACTAAGGTAACGATAATTAAAAACGCAAGAATTGTTATTATTGTTTGTTTCATAAATTCGAGATGAAGAGTTAACTAATTGTTTTGTCAACAAAACTTTGTATTCAACATGTGTATGGGCTATTATACCAAATTTGGATATTACTTCAATAAAAACTCTCTCTTGTAATTACCATTAACGTTATAAGTTATTTATTTCTTAATCTAACAACTTGACATATCAGTTAACTAGTTAACTAAACATCAATCATAAGACGCTCTTTCTGCCTTTTTTTGTGTTCCCAATTTAGTTGATGGTGTCCAATGTAAATTCCTGGATGAATAAATATATCGGCAAACAGGTCTTCGAAAAAATGATTAATTTTTTCGTCTTCCAAAAATGATTCAATAATCAGGATCAGATTCGTTTTCTTTTTATAATATAAAAAATAATATTTATCGACCGTCGCCATTGATACTTTTAGATATTTTGTAATAGCGAGTTTATTAACGTTTTTTATTAAAAGGTATATTACTCCAATTCTTTTGGCGATCATTATTTGTTCGCTTGGGGAAAAAATATCCTGAATTAATTGAAAAAATTCTTCTTTATTATCTGCTTGATCAATTACTTTGAAGAACAACTGATAAATCTTAAACAGTTTCTTCTCATCGACTGGCCTTTTGGAAATATTTACCATAATCTACAGTTAACTAGTTAACTGATAACAGAGTAACTTTGTTAACTTAAAAATTCTTATAGCTCGATCAAAAAAAATTGTCAACCGCTTATAATCTACAAAACAACGTTATTAGACCATTAGAAAGCCATTGTTTGGTCAATATATGCTGCAATATCATATTATTTCATTCTCGTCCTGAGTCCTGAGCGAGCGGAGCGAGTCGAAGGATAACCTACAAGACATATTATTTAGATTGTGTCAATTGGAAGAATTCTTTAAAAACATCGTATATAAATTAAAATTTATCTCAACAAAAATACTCCGATGACCGCAATAATCCCAGCAAGAAGTTTTTTGATCAGATTACTTCTTTCGTTAAGAAATAATACTCCGACCATGACTGTCATCAAAGTTGTAGTCTGAATAACGGGGATAACTTTTGTAGCATCTGCAAGTATAAAAGCTTTTAATCCCAAATAAAAACCAATAAAATTAAAAAAAGCCAGTAAAATAATCTTCCATGAAAATTGTTTAAACTCCGCTTTAATTTCATTTATTTTTATTCCAGGAAAATATAGAACAATAAAAGGAACTGCCCACAGCAAAACATTATATGTCTCCGGATTAAAAAATATCGCTCCTTTTTTATCAAGGCTCATAGCCACTCCAAGATAGATACTCGTGACGATTCCGAGAAATAATCCTCTTGAAGAGACTTTAGTTTTTTTTATTTCTGACACCAATAATACAGATAATAATATTAAGGTCGAACCTATTAATTTTGAAGCTGTCAATGTTTCTTTGTAAAGGAAAAACGAAATAACAACGGCAATTATCACGGTTATATTACCAATAATTGAATAGATTGAAGCTTCAAGTAATTTTGAAATTAAAAAACGAAATCTTTCGTTCAGACCGTAAAAAAAAGATGCAATAAGTAAAAAGGTCCAAGCATCGATCCGTGTCGGAAGTGAAAAGTTTTTATAGGCACCTGAAACAACATATAAAATCAAAGACATGACAATGCAAATTAAATTAAAAACTATTGAAAAAGCCCTAGGATTTTTTGACTCAACTGTAAGTATTCGAGAAAATATACTTAGAAACATAAAACTGATTGCCACTCCAAGTGAATAATATAACCATGTCATGGATTTATTTAGCGAGACTAATTACTATTGCACCAGCAGACATTAAAACGGCTCCAACAATGATAAGAAGACTAACTTTTTCTTTAAGAATGATCGCTGCCAAAATTATTGTAAAAACGAGGCTTAATTTGTCAATTGGCGCGACTTTTGAAGCATCCCCCATCTGTAGAGCTTTAAAGTAAAATAGCCAGGAAAGACCAGTCGCTATCCCTGATAAGATCAAAAATATTAAGGAAAATTTTGATATCGAATGAATTTGCTTACCTAAACCTTTATAAAGTACGATTCCCCATGCAAAAAACAAAATAACTACCGTTCTAATAGCTGTTGCGAGATCTGAATTAATATCTTTTATTCCTATTTTGGCCAATATTGAAGTTGCGGCCGCAAAAATAGCTGATAAAAATGCATAAAACATCCAGTTCATGAATCTATTTTAACAAATAAATAATTTCAAATCCTACTGATTAAATATTTTGATGTATACTGATTTCATGAAGAAATCTTTTACCGCCGAGGAGGCAAAAAAAATTGGCGAACAGCTTGGGATTGATTGGGTCAATTTCGACGTTGAACAGTTTCGGATGGGAATGGATATTGAGCTTGAACACGGGTTGGTTGATCCTATAACCAATGTCACTAATAGTGATCCTTTAATAACCGGTAAAATTGCCCTTGCACATCTTAATGAACTTCCGGATTATTATACTAGGTTGGCTAAAATGGAAGCTGAAGGTGAGGCGGCTTTAGTACAAAAAAAATGAATATAGCAGCATCGATCAAAAAAGTTTTTGACTACATTGTTTGGGTGGCTTTTTTTGGATTTTTATTATTAGGTGTAATAATTTATATAACTAACACCACATACCCCGGAGATAGATTGTACCCTTTTAAATTAAAGTTTGAAGATTTTGTATTGGCTACAAGTAAAATTCTGAATAAACAAGTTGATTTTAGTATTGATCTTGTATCTAAAAGGTCACAAGAGGTTGCAAAAATTTTATCATCCAAAAATAGTGCAGATACATTAAGTAGATTGGATGTTCAAGTTGAATTAACGGCAGTTTCGATCTCTCAGATATCTGACCCTGTTGAAAGAAAGGAAGCTGCTGAAGAATATATTGTAAAGCTCAATGAAGCGTCGATTATTTTAAGCGAAAAAGAAAAAGATCTGTTAGGTTCATCAACCACATATTCTACGACAATCAATACGGGAATACAGACGACCCCACAACCGACAACTCAATTACCTGCGCCCGAATCAACGATAATCCCAACAGCAACCCCAATAATAATTGTACAAACTGCGACACAACCAACCTCACAACCAACTGCGGTCCAGCCCATACCAACGGTAGCACCTGTCTTAACTTCGACCAATGTTTCTCAACAAATAAACAACTCACAAACAACGATCCAACAAACGATCTCTGAAATGAAAAACTTAGCGACAGAAAGTAATCCTGATTCTAAAAGAGAACTAAAACAAGAAATATTAAAAAAAATGAATGAAAAAGGAATCGATAAAGAGGATATAAAAAATATCAGGAATAAGAAAGAAGACGATTAAAAAATTTGACAAAAAAATACGAATAATAGAGAATAGAGCATGCTTTTCATCAAGAAAATTATTGACTACTCTATTTGGTTCATCTGCGCTTTGTTCTTTTTGATTGGCATTGCTATCTACATTGGTTATAATACTTACCCTGGAGATTATTTTTATCCCCTTATACAAAAATTTGGAAACTTTATCCTTAGTTTCAAATAAATCGAATAAAAGCAGATGAAATAATCACTCCAACTTGGTAGAATTGAACACTGTCATATTTATTGTTGATGGGTTTACCCTGTAAATTCTTGTTATAATTTGTTACAAGAATTTACAGGGCCTATAGCTCAACTGGCAGAGCAGCAGCCTTTTAAGCTGTTGGTTCCGAGTTCGAGTCTCGGTGGGCTCACTGATGAACAAAATAAAAGCAATTATTTTGGATGTTGATGGTGTTATTGTTGGTGATAAGGCCGGTTTCAATGCTCCTTACCCTCCTACAGAAGTTATTAACAAGCTAAAACAGATACGAGAGAATGGTGTCTATGTAATTTTGTGCAGTGCCAAACCATATTATTCGGTAAAAAAAATAGTTGATGACGCCCATTTAGATAATATACAAACAGCTTTGGCAGGCGCAATTTTAGTTGATCCATCAAGTTTAGAAATAACAAAAAAACACATTATTGAAAGTGATATCACAGTTGATCTAACAAAAAAATTCTTATCTAATAATATTTATACGGAAGTGTATACAACGGATAAATATTACATTCAAAAAGAACAAAAAAACGAGATCACCGATCTGCATAATTTTACCCTATCCTTTGAACCGATTATGGTTAATTCTCTGATAGATCAGGTAAAAAAAAGTGAAATAGTTAAAATCTTACCAGTGACCAAGACTATAAAGGAAAGACAGATCGTTGATGAAATATTTTCTGATTATATTTCAAAACTTATGATTGGCTGGAGTACCCACCCGGCCATTAAAGGATATTTTTTTGGCAATATTACGGCTTCGGGGATTTCAAAAAAACAGTCAGTTTTAGAGATAATAGATATATATAAAATTAAAACTGAGGAAATCTTAGGAGTTGGAGACAGTTTGACAGATTGGGATTTTATAGGAATATGTGGATACGCTGGAGCAATGGGAAACGCTGTGGAAGATCTAAAAAAATTAGTTTTATCAAAAAATAAAAACGGTTATGTTGGTAAATCCGTAGATAAAAACGGAATTCTTGATATTTTTAAATATTTTGGATTGTAAATATTTTGCTATACTGAATCAATGAAAAGTGCTTCTTTAACAAAATTTGCATGGATTTCAATTTTTACCGCTATAGCAACTATTTCTCTTAAATCATTAGCTTATTTTTTGACGGGATCAATCGGCCTTCTCTCAGATGCCATTGAATCATTGGTGAACTTGGCCGCAGCCATAATTGCGCTTATGATGCTACGTATCGCCGAGCAACCTCCTGACGAAGAACACGGATATGGTCATTCCAAGGCTGAATACTTCGCCAGTATTACTGAAGGATTGTTTATTTTTATAGCGGCCATTGCCATTACTTTAAGCGCTGTCGATAGGATCATCCATCCAAAAATAATTGAACAGGCGTTTTTAGGTTTAGGAATTTCTGTGATCGCTTCTATCATTAATTACATAGTTTCTTTAAAACTTTTGAAGGTTGGAAAAAGACATCGTTCCATTACTCTTGAAGCTGATGGACATCACTTAATGACGGATGTTATTACTTCTGTCGGTGTTATTATTGCGGTTTTTCTGGTTTCTATAACTGGGTGGCAAATTTTAGATCCTCTCATTGCTATTCTGGTTGCAATTAATATTATTTTTACCGGATTCGGTTTAATGAAGAGCTCTGTTATGGGATTGCTAGATACTTCTATTTCCCATGAGGAATTAAATATCGTTAAATCTGTCTTAAATAAATATAGACTTCAAGGTTTAGAGTTCCATGGACTGCGCACTCGACAATCAGCCCAAAGAAGATTTGTTGATTTTCATGTTTTGGTACCTGGAAGTTGGACTGTTCAAAGAGGTCATGATCTACTTGAAAAAATTGAAAAGAAAATTCGTGACTCAATTGAGAAAGTAACCGTTTCAACTCATCTTGAACCTATTGAAGATCCACGCTCTCATGAAGATATTTCTATAGAAAGGGAGTAACTATTTCTTTGACCTCTTAGTTTTAGTTATTGTCATCATTTTATAGATATTTTTAATAATAAAAAATATCACAATCAAATATATTGTCGTAAGCAACACATCTAAAGAGAATATCAGGACAAGATTATAATATATTTTATCAAGCTTAAATAAACCAAACATCAGCCAATCTATTGGCATAAAGAATAAATAATAGAATGGCAAAAACAAATAGTAGGAAATATTCCCAGGCATAATTTTTGACATACTGATTAATAAATAATCAATATTGATAAAGCCATAAAAATACGCTTTTATATAAAGAAGGTCCAAAAGTATTAAAGCAAAAACAACGTACAAAATATTTTTTTTCATTTTTAAACTCCTATCTTATCTGCAACTGCCTTCATTGAATTCAAACAAATTTCAACAAACTTTTCAATAGGTAAATTCAAACCATCAGGGTTTACGCACATTTTTATTTCTTCACGACGGGTACCAGCTGCAAATTTTGGTTCTTTCAATAATCTTTTCATTATTGATGATAATTTAACATCAGCCAATTTTCTTGACGGATAGACAAAGGCAACGGCCATAATCAGACCTGTTAGACTATCAGCGCAAAATATTGACCATTCGGCTTTGTTTTGTGGCTTACGTCCAGTTAAATCAGGAGCATGTGATTTGATGATGTTGTGAACGATCTCAGAAATCGTTAGATCATATTTAGCTAGGGCTTGCAATGTTTTTTGCGGGTGGGTTGGTTTAAATTCTCCTGAAAAATCTACATCATGAAGTAATCCTGCAAGTTTCCATTCATCTTTGGTTATTGGTTCATTGGTCAATTGGTTATTCTGGGAAAAATAATCATATAGCCCAGCCATACAAGCTTCAAGCGCCAAAGAGTGGTTAAAAATATTTAGCTCTAATTGTTTTTTTAGGGCATCAAGATATTTCTGACGATCCATAACAAATAATTAAAAATTAATAATGAATAATTAAAAGTTTAGTTAAAAATTAGGAGTTTAAAAAATTCTTAATTCTTAATTAAATTCTTCATTCTTAACTTTTAACTCTTAATTATCTTACGATGAAATTCAAAATCTTCCCTGGCACGTAAATTATTTTTATTGGTTCACTGGTAATATATTTCTTTACTTTTTCACTGTTCAGTGCTAACTTTTCAATTGATTTCTGATCTTTGATATTTGATCTTTGAACTTTTATGGTGTCTCGTAATTTTCCGTTTATTTGCACCGGCAATATTATTTCTTCTTCAATAATTTCACCAGAAACTGTTGGCCAAACAGAAAGATGAATTGATTCCTTTTCCCCAAAAACATTTCTCCAAATCTCTTCCGTCATAAATGGTGCAAATGGAGCAAGAATCTGAAGAAACATTTTTGCATGTTCGACTGACAGAACATTGTTAAATTGTTTCATTGTTTCATTGTTATTTTTTATTTTTGATATGTCGTTTTGATCTTTAATGTTTGATTTTTGATTTATACTTGATTCCCATTTGTTAAGAAATTCCATCATGGATGCGATAGAAGTATTAAATTTCACTTCTGGGATATCAGACGTGACTTTTTGGATAGTTTTCTGCAATTTGATAACTAATTGCTTGTCTTCTGCCTTGTCATCCCCGACCTTGATCGGGGATCCATGCTTCTGGATTTCCGCTGGAGCCTGCCCTCGACTTTGATCGGGGGCGGGAATGACAGAGTAGTTCTGATAAAGATCCCAAACTCGCTTTACAAATCGATAACTCCCTTGTAAAGATTTAGTTGCCCAGGAAATTTCCTGATTGAATGGAGCCATAAACATTTCATAAATTCGCAGTGCATCTGCTCCAAATTCGCTTATCACATCATCAGGATTGATGACATTGCCAAATGATTTGCTCATTTTTCGATGATCCTCGGCTAAGATCATGCCTTGATTTCTTAATCTCAAAAATGGTTCTTTGAAGTCTAGTAATTTAAGATCGTATAAAGCTTTTACCCAAAAGCGGGAATATAAAAGGTGTAAAACTGCATGTTCGGCGCCACCTAAATACCAATCGACTGGCAATAAATTACCAGAATTTTCAATTTGCATTTTCCAATTTTCAGTTGACGGTTCATCTTTTTGATCTTTGATCTTTGATCTTTGATATTGAGCGAAGCGAATGAAGTACCAGCATGATCCTGCCCAGTTTGGCATCGTGTCGGTTTCTCTTTTTGCTTTTCCTCCACACTTAGGACATTTCGTATTTACAAATTCTGGAATAACAGATAATGGCGACTCCCCCGTTTCTGTTGGTTCATATGATTTAACATAGGGAAGTTTCAATGGTAATTGATCCTCAGGTAATGAAAACCAACCTGGCATTTGATTGTTCAATTGCTCAATTGTTTCATTGTTGTTACTTTTTACTTTTGAATTTAAATTTTGACTTTTGATTTTTGACTTTTGATTTTTTGCACAAGTTTCGCAATATACCATCGGTATTGGCTCACCCCAATAACGTTGACGGGAAAAGATCCAATCTCGCAGATGATAAGTTGTTACTCTTTTCCCCCAGCCTTTTTCTTCAAAATAATCCATTATCTTTTTTGTGGCAACATGGATATCTAAACCATCTAAAAATTCAGAATTGATCATTGTTCCCTCCTTGTCCGCCGAAGCCTTGGCGAAGGCGGATTCTTCATATACCTGTTCCCTTTTAGTAATTTCAGATCTATCACCATCTTTTCCAACCACCACCCGAATGATATCGATCTTAAACTCTTTAGCAAATTCAAAGTCCCTTAGATCATGTCCAGGAACACCAACAACGGCTCCCGTGCCAAAACCGGAAAGCACAAAATCAGAAATCCAAATAGGTAATAATTTGCCGTTAAGATTATTAACAGCATAAAATCCTGTAAAAACTCCTGTTTTCTTTTTGTTTTCATTAAGTCTTTCCTGCTCAGATCTAGAAGCTGTTTCTTCAACATATTTTTTGACATCTTCATTTTTTATTTTTTTAACAAATTCATGTTCTGGTGCAATCACGATAAATGTTGCACCGAAATTTGTATCGGGTCGGGTTGTAAAACAAGTTATAACTTCATCACTTCCCTTAATTTTGTAATTAATATTTATACCTTCTTTCTTTCCTATCCAGTTCCTTTGCATCTCAAGTATTCCCTTTGGCCAATCCAATCCTTCCAAATCAGATAATAAACGGTCGGCATATTTTGTTATTTTGAATACCCATTGAGGAAGATCTCTTTTTTCAATTTTATTTCCACATCTTTCATGAGTTCCATCGACTAATACTTCCTCTTCAGCCAGTCCAGTCTTACATTTTGGACAGTAATTGATCGGGGCATTTTTTTTGTAAAGCAAACCCATTTTATAAAATTGAATAAAGAGCCACTGGGTCCATTTATAATAATTTGGATCTGTGGTTGTGAATTCCCTATCCCAATCATAGGAAAAGCCCAACGATTTCATCTGTTTTTTGAAGGTGGCGATATGTTCCGGAACCATGTCCATAGGATTTTTTTTAGCTTTGACAGCGGCATTTTCAGCAGGCAATCCGAAAGCATCCCATCCCATTGGATGTAAGACAGAGTGTCCATTCATCCTAAAGTAGCGGGCAACAACATCTGTACCAGTATAATTACGGACGTGACCAACATGAAGCCCTGCTCCGGACGGATAGGGAAACATTGCCAATACGTAAGATTTTTCCTTGCCCGCCGAAGCCTTGGCGGAGGCGGGTCCCATACTATATACCTTTTCTTTGTCCCAAATTTGAATCCATTTTTTTTCAAATTCTTGCGGTTGATATCTGTCTGACATAGCTAAAATTATAGCATAAAAATTATTCTGCCAATCTTATACTAACCTCGGAGGTTAGAATCGGCTTGGCACAAAAGCCTGAGCAATGAAAACTCCGCTTGAAAAGAAGAAGAAGAGGTAACATAAAAAAATGATCGAACCGATTATTAAGCCTGGAAGAGAAATTTATTTAGAAATTCCAAAAGGTAGTAATTTGAATAGCTCTGTAACTTCTCTTAAACAAACAGGTCAATTAAATTTTTCTCCTCAACAATTACAAACAATCCAGAAAGAAAAAGGAATAGAAGGTTTATATAATGTTTTTGACTATGTCCAATTACTAAAAGCTGTACTTAAAATTAAATGAACTCCTTTAAAATTTTTCCCACTTTCTCCTTTATCTTTTCATCAATCGTTACTACGATAATTCCATACTGCCAGTGTCCGTACAACACCAATGAATTTAAGGGCACAAATAATATCGCCGGTAAAGTTAGAAGATCTTCTTCACCGTCCACAATGACCCATGATTTTGATTTTTTGTGTAAAGCCTCACTTATCTTTATTTTAATGGTATCGGCAGTTTTAAGATTGATCGTTCCGGGATTATTTGTCATTTTTTGCTTAAAAATAGGTATATTTGTATGGATTCCCGCCTTCGCGGGAATGACAGTTCGACGAGATTTAAAATCTATCACTTTCAGATTAGGATCAATTCCTTCTTTCAACAACGAATCAACGATTATGTCCCCAACGGCGATTATCATCGTCCACTTCATTATATTAATATAATGAAGTAAGGATTTTATATCCTTAAAAATTTTGCCTAGTGGCTTCTGTAATATTGGACGTAGACTTTCAGGCATAACTATTTCTTTTTGATCTTTAATCTTTGATATTTGATATTTTTTTCCTTCCCTGTCAATTTCTCCCGACCTAATTCTTTCAGAACTGATAAGTTTTCCGTCCTCTGCTAAAATGTCTTCAATTATAACTATCATCAATGGCTGTAATTTATTTTTTACTCTTAACTCATTTATCCTCATGGCATTTGGATAGGTTTCCCTTGAAACAACTATCGCATTAATATTTCTCATACTGTCGGTTCCGCCAGTAAACTCAGAAAAGGGAATATAGTTTCCGTTTTTTACATATTTTTCAACTGATCTTTTTCTTAACTCAAATGATTGAATAGTCTCTGACAAAAATTTATTTTTATAGATCTCTTCTGTGGCGATTCCTATGGTAACTTTTCTTCCTATTTCAAAAGCTTTTGTCAATAATGCCTCATGACCTTTATGAAAGTGATCAAAAGTACCACCCAATACAACATGATCAAATTTCCTTATATCTTTATCTTTTTTTGAAACAAAATCATAAAGCCAAGAAACAATGTATTTTGGGACTCTATCTTGCCATTTCTTTCCCTCTTTTATAAGTTTTCTGATCCTCCATCCCTCATATAATGGTCTTTTATAATAATCTACCTTTAATACCTTATAACCCGCTTTCTTTAAGATATTATTTGTCCATTCGTTGTGACCCAAGGTCAGATCAAATTTTCCGACTTGTTTTACTAAGTTCAATAACCATTTTTTATCATCAAAATAGTCGGAAAGAGGGACAATTTTGATCAATTTATCTTCTATTCCTTCTTTATAAAAAACTGCCTTGATAACCTTTTTTCTTGTTTCAAAATCAATCGGATTATTTTCATCAATAATATTGGCACTACCTATCCCAATAATGATCTTATTTGCTTTTTCTAAAGCTTTTTTTATTAAAAAAAGATGGCCTTTGTGAAAAGGTTGAAAACGACCAATGACCAGAGCGGTTTTATGTTTCATAATTAACCTAATTAATCTAATTATTCTAATTGATCTAAATAATACCCAATAACCAATTAGGAAATTGAGGTTTATTTAGGTTAATTAGGTCAATTAAAAATTAGAAATTTTCTTGCTTTAATTGTATACTATAGCTATGGATAATCATCTTATAATTGATCCAAAACTTGAAAAAGAGAAAATAATTAATTTTCTAAAAAAAACCTTAAAGGAACAAAAAATCGATAAAATCGTCTTAGGTTTGTCCGGCGGTATTGACTCAACAGCCGTTTTTTATATCTTAAAAGAATTCTTAGACGCAAAAAATATTTATGTTGTCCAAATGGATTATAACCCGAGAAAAAAATTCAAGATCGATTTAAAAGAAGTTAATGTTGTTGATGTTTCAATCAAGAAAATTGTTGATCAGCTTCAAGTTGAAGGCTTGGTATCGAATTTTTTTATCTCCGCTGGAACCTCTTCGCAGTCGCGAAGTCCAGAGTCGAAAAAAAATTCAACACCTTCGCCTTTACTTGATAAGATTCGATTTGGTAATATAATGGCCCGTGTCAGAATGATCATTCTTTTTGACTTAGCCAAACAATTAAACGCTTTAGTTTGTGGAACGGAAAATAGATCTGAAAGATTACTTGGATATTTTACCCGCTTTGGCGACTCTGCTTCCGATATTGAACCAATTTCTCATCTTTATAAAACTCAAGTTTATCAGCTGGCTAAATATTTAGAGATCCCAAAAGAAACAATTAATCAGCCTCCAAGCGCTGGCCTTTGGGACAGACAAACCGATGAAGATGAGTTTGGTTTTACCTATCTTGAGGCCGATCAAGTTCTACATCTTTATTATGATGAAAAAATATCATTAGAAGAAATCATAAAACAGGGTTTTAAAAATGCAGAAAAAATTATTACCCGCTCATTGAATAATCAATTTAAATTGAAAACCCCCTATCATATATGAGTGTCATTCCCGCGTTTACCCTGTAAGGGGAGGCGGGAATCCAGAAATCATGGATCCCCTTTTTCAAGGGGATGACAACATCACAACAAACTCATCAACTTTCTCTCTATTTCAACGAATTTTTCAGAAGTTTGGTCCTCTATTTTTCTCGGACGTGATAAATCTATTTTTATAGAAGTAATCACTGTGGCCGGTTTTTTACTTAAAACATAGACCCTGTCGGAAAGAAATATTGCTTCACGAATATCGTGAGTAGTAAAAATAATTGTCAATTTTAATTTCTTCCAGATTTCAAGTAAATATAGATGAAGAGCGCTCCGGGTGATTGCATCCAGTGACCCAAAAGGCTCGTCTAGAAGTAGTATATCTGAGTTAAATGCTATTGTTCGAAGAAGGGCTGCTTTTTGTTTCATGCCGCCGGAAAGACCGTCAGGATAAAAATTTGCCTGTCTAAAAAGGTCAAATTTTTTTAAAAGATCCACTGCTTTTGTTTTTGCTTGTTTTTTTTCCAATCCCTTGATTTCAAACCCCAACATAACGTTTTCCCATACTTTTAACCAGGGAAAAAGAAGCGGTTCTTGAAACATGTAGCCGAATCTTCCTTGCCTCTGATCTTCAGTTGATCCATCGATCTCGATTGATCCTTTGTCTTGATCTAAGATTCCTGAAATTGCATTAAATAGTGTACTTTTTCCACATCCGGATGGACCTATGATACTGACAATTTCCCCCTCATCAACCTTGAACGAAATATTTTTAATGATTTCTGTTTCAAACGTTACTGATAAGTTTTTTATTCCTAATTTTGGTGGCTTTTTCATTTTAAAAACTCATTGGTAAAAGCGGCGTTGACATCGATCATTTTTTCTATCAATTTTTGATCATACAACCATTGTGCGTATCGTTTCCAAACAATTTCTTTTTGTATCCCCCATTTTTTTGCATCAGAACGGTATTCGCGACTGAGATAAATCTGACTTTCTTTAACCAGTTCTTTATTTGATTCAGGAGCGGCATTGATAAGAATCTGTGAGGCTTCCTTGGGATTCATTATTGAAAATTCGTATCCCTTGGCGACCGCTTTCATAAACTTAGCAACTAGTTCTTTATGATTTTTTATGTTATTTTCGTTGGTTACAATTACCGGGGTATAGTAATCAAGAATTGGGTTTAGATCCTTTAACATGATCGTATTCAATTTTATCCCCCGGCGGGTTGCTTCAATTCCATCCCATCCATAAAATATCCATTGAAAATCACTGTCCCTTCCTATGGTTTTAAAGAAATCAGTTTCCCCAATGGTGATATTTTTTACTTTGCTGTAGTCTCCACCACTCTCGTTCATAACTGCCTTTATGACCGTTTCCTCTATTGGAGAGCCCCAACCTCCATAGCGTTTTCCTTCAAAATCCTTGACTGTTTTTATCCCGCTCTTTTCAAGAGAAGCGAAGGCGGAGGTATTATGTTGAATTATTGCTCCAATCGAGACCAGCGGAATTTCGGCAACTCTAGCTTGAATAACAGACTCCTGACTACTTATTCCAAAGTCTGCCTTTCCTGCTGCAACTATCTGATTATTTTCCCCCTCACCCGGCTGTAAGATTTTTACTTCCAAATTTTCGGTTGAAAAGTACCCTTTGTCACGAGCTACATAAATACCGGTATGGTTTGTATTTGGAAACCAATCTAATAATACGATTACCTTTTGTTTTTGAGCATTAGGTTTTATTTGTTTTTCCAATTTTTTTCCAAAAATCATATTTAATAAAACTAATACAACAACCAATAAAATTATTTTTTTTATCATAATTATTAATTGTTAACTCTTAACTTTTAACTTGTTGTAGTGCCAGGGAATTGATATTCTGGCAATGATCTCAACTAATAAAACCGCTCCTATACTTAATATTGTAATTACTCCGATGATCGCAAAGACACGGTCAGTTAGATATGACTTGGTCGCTCTGATAAGAAAAATTCCCAATCCCTGATTAGCTCCCATCCATTCGGAAACAACAGCGCCAAGTATAGAATAGGCCGCTGCAATTCGTAGTCCGGAAAAAAAAGCCGGAAGACTGGCCGGTAATTTTACCAATTTAAATATTTGTTTTTGACTTGCACCCATAGATTTCAAAAGACGCAAAATTGAATGATCAACCCCCTGAAAACCGTCAAAAAGATTGATCGTTATAGGAAAAAAACAAACCAAAGCAATGATGATTATCTTAGGTAAAAATCCAAATCCAAACCAGAGCGTTAAAAGGGGAGCTAAAATAATAAAGGGTATCGTTTGGGAAATAATCAAAAATGGATAAATAATTTTTTTCATTATTTGGTATCTCTCCATTAGAACAGCTATAAAAACAGAAACAAAAATTGCTCCCACTAATCCAGCGATCGCCTCAGTCACTGTTGGGACAAGGTGGTAAAAAATAAGCGATCGTGATTGCCAAAAGGCAATAAATATCTGCGATGGCGCCGGCAATATCCACTGCTCTATCTTGAAAACTATCACAGCAGCTTGCCAGATAAATAGTATGATAAGGGCGGTTAAAAATGGTAAAGAATATTTTTTCATATTAGATTTAGTGTCATTCCCGCCCCCGATCAGAGTCGAGGACAGGCTCCGGCGGGAATCCATTCCCTCTGGATCCCCGTTTTCACGGGGATGAAAAATTACCTTCGGTGCTTTTTCACTTTCTGTTCTATTGTCATTACACCTTTTGGGCTGTAGATAATTTTTACATTGGTAAAAACACTTTCAACTCCGGCATTTATGCAAATATATTGGGCCTTCTTGACGATCTGAAAAAGAGTTTCTAGATCTCCTTCCATCGTGGTTTCCATTGGTCCCACTTCATAATTCACACCTGATTTTTTAACCAACTTGATCACTTCATCAACGATTTTTATCGTTTTTTTATCATTTTTTGTTTTAGGTAGAACTTGGAAAGAAATACTTGAGTTGTGCATATGTTTTCCCTACGTCGGCATTACCCGAACAGGTTGAAGCTCCAACGAAATAATCTTTGTCAGAGCTGAAATCTCGCCGAAGCTTTGCGAAGCGAAGGCGGATTCCAAGGGTCCCCCATTAATTTGAGGTTCTCAGTCCCGCTCAGCGGGACTCCCCTAATTTGAGCTAATTAAAACAAATAAAATATTTTATGTCAACGGATGTTGTAAAATATCTGACATATGAAAAGAGCAATTATTTTTGTCAATGGAAACTTGTCTGACATAAGTCAAGCAAAAAAAATTATTAAAAAAAAAGATTATTTGATTGCGGTTGATGGAGGCACCAAACATATTCTTGAATTAGGGTTGATCCCAAACGTAATTGTTGGTGATTTCGATTCCATTTCTTCATTATTATTAAAAAAATTGACCAAAATTTGTAGGGAACAAAAATCTTTGTTCCCTACGATGATCAAATATCCAACCAAAAAAAATGCGACCGATTTCGAATTGGTAATTAATTATTGTTTGGGAAAAAAATTTACCGAAATAATTATTTTTGGTATTTTAGGCGACCGAATCGACCACATGATCGCAAATATATTTTTGATTGCGAAAATCCAAACTCAAAATCAATCCGCCAGCCGGCGGATAAAAATAAAAATTTTTGAAGGAAAAAAAGAAATATTTATTTTAAATAAAGAGATAAGCATCAATGGCAAAGTTGGCGACGAAATCTCAATTATTCCCGTCAGTGAGAAATTAGAAGGCATCACAACTAATGGACTGTATTATCGATTAATCGATGATACATTTTTATTCGGAACAACAAGAGGGATCAGCAACGTCATGAAACAAACACAAATAAAGATATCAGTAAAAAAAGGAGTTGCCTTAGTCGAACATAATTATTAAATAACAACCTTGTAACGGCCTAAGCTCGTTTGACAAGAAGACAAATGTAAAGTACAACTCCACTCATGCCAACTACTCTCGAAGGAACAAGTGTTAAGTTTAAGGTTGTCCCAGGACTTGGAGGAATAACAGATCTAAAAAATCAACCTGCTCAAGTTATGCTTGTTGGATTGGACAAAATTAAAATAGGTAGAGTTATTCCGCCAGGAACCGTTGGAAAAAATGGAAAAGCTGTACGTCAATTAATTGTTCCTACTAATTTAAAAACTATATTAGATAGTTATGAAGCTCAAGATTATATAGTTCCTAATCAGATTAAGGATGCAATAAAAATGATTGTTCAAGCTTCATATTGATTGGCTTCTTGCTTCATTTACCACGATCCTTCTCCTCCTAAATTCGCTGATTTAATTTTTTTAGACTTTAACTTTAATTTAATTAAGGAAACAAGACCTGAAGAACAATAAATAAAATATAAATCAAAAGCAAGATCTTCCCTTCATGTTTTGAAATATTATTTTTGGAACGGGAAAAAATATAGAAAACACCTAGTCCAAAAAGGGTTAAGAATAAGATTCTGAAAGAATATACGCTGATATTAACCCGTTTTCCATTAAATAAGGTAAATAACCCAAAAAGAAGGCTATTTGCGGAGGCCGATCCAAGATAATCCCCTAATGCAACTTCACTTTTTTTATTAACTATCGCCTTAAGTGTCAGAGAGATTTCAGGTAGATTGGTGCCGATTGATAAAATCACGATACTAATTAAAAATTGAGAAACATTAAACAGTGAAGAAAAATATTCTGTTTCAGTGACAATGTGCCTGCTCGCCAAAAATATTATCGTTGAAGCAAGTAATAGTTCGACAATATCTTCAAAAAAATGTTTGCTAAATATCATTTTTTCCTCTTTTTGTATTATCGTTGTCAACCCATGTCTTTTTTCAATAAAGTAAAAAAGGATAAAATAAATAAGGATCAAAAAAACCCCCTCAGTCCGTGTCAAGACATTATCAGCGATCAAAAAAACCGGAGCAGCTACAACCAAAAGTGAGAATATCAGATTATTTTCGCTTAGTTGATGAACCAATTTTACTCCTCCTCCAAAAACAGCAAGTAAAGGAATGATAAATATAAAAATAATCAAAGAAGCACCTAATAAATTTCCAACAAAGATATCGGGAGTATCATTTATTATCGAATTTACTCCTATACTAAACTCAGGAACTGATGTAAGTATCCCCAAGACAAAAAATGACATTGCAAATGGAGATATCTTTAATCTTTGCGCCAAGTTTTCAACCGATCGAATAATAATCCCCGAGCAATACCAAATGACAAAAAATGATGCTAGATATAACAGAACCCTAAATAATATCATTAATTAAAATATAGCAGATTTATGAAGGTCTTGCCTCCGTTACAATGATCTTTCTTCCTTTATATTCACTTTCATTTAGTTTTTCTATTGCCGCCTTTGCTTCTTCAACCGTTTCCATTTCTACGAATCCAAATCCCTTCGATTTTTTATCAAAAAACCGGACAATTTCTGCCGTTAAGACCTTTCCAACCGTCTTAAATAGTTCTTCTAACTCAATATCTTTGACGTCAAAATTTATATTTCCGACAAAAAGTTTTTTATTCATTTCCATATTTTATTTTTCAAATGCAAACCAGGATTTAAAATGGCGCAGGGTTAGGTCTCTCCCATAAATTACTTTAACTTTTGGAATTAAATCACGATTATCATGGAGAGCTTTGACCGCTTCAACCGCTGATAATAAATCTTTATCTTCATAGCGCAGACGGGGAACGGCAAACCGGACAAAATTAACGTCCGGATGAGTTTCAATACCGGTTTTTTTATCATATGAACCAAAGGCAAAATATCCAAGCTCACAAGCCCGATGACCATATAAGGACAAAAGCAAAGCTGTCAAGGAAATTCCACCAAAATCCTCTGGTTTCATCTTTGTCCCTTTAAAAAACTTGTTGATATCTAAATACACGGCATGACCCCCAATCGGATTTATCACCGGTATATTATTATCCAACATTGCCTGGCCAAACCGTTGAACTTGAATGATACGATAGGTCAAATAATCTTCGTTAACAATTGTTTTCAATCCTTCTACAAGCGCCATAATATCACGCCCTGACATTCCGCCATAAGTTGGGTGACCCTCTTTAACAATTTGATAGTCCAAAATCGCTTCCGGCAATCTGGGATATTTTTTCATAAAAAAACCATCATTTTTAATAAAAAGGCCTCCGCCCATATTAACCAACCCGTCTTTTTTAAAACTGATAGTTATACCATCACAATAACTGAATATTTTTCTGACAATTTCCGGGATAGATTTATTTTTATATTCTTTTTCATAAGTTTTTATAAACCAGGCATTTTCGGCAAAACGGCAGGCATCAATAAAAAACGGCAGATGGAAGCTGTGGACAATTCCAGCGACTTCTCTGATGTTTGATAGAGAGGCTGGTTGGCCGCCGCCAGTATTGTTGGTGATTGTCATATAGACCAATGGGATTTTTTGATGATCTGATTCTAATAATTTCTTAAGTTTTGCCGTGTCCATGTTTCCTTTGAAATACGAGGTACTTTTTTCGTCAGTCAATTCTTTAGAAAAAAGATTGACCGCCTTTATTTTGTTAATCTCGATGTTGGCGGCTGTCGTATCAAAGTGGCCGTTACTGGGAATTATTTGACCGCCTCCGAGTCTGCCAAGCGCAGTAAATAAAGCATCCTCGCAGGGTCGGCCCTGATGAAAAAGAAAAGCATTTGGCTTTCCTAGTTCCGGACTGTTAAAAAATTCTTCGCCGAAAGTTTCTCTAATGACTTTAATTAACTGAAAATAACCACGGTTTGAGCCATAAGACTCATCTCCCAAGTGGAGATTCGCCCATTGCTTGTTGGTCATTGTGGTTGTCCCTGAATCGGATAAAAAATCACAACCGGTTATCATCTCAGCCGGAAAAAAGAAAACATTTAAGCCGACTTTTTCCAGCATTTTAGCCCGTTCAACTGAAGAATAGCTTTTTTTAAACTCAACTGAATGATTAATGTAGGGACGAGGTGAGGTTGTTAATTTTCTTTCGTCAGGAAAATATTTTATCAGCGATGATAAACTCATTAGGGATAAATTATCATATTTGTTTTAAATGTTCAAGAGATTTTTACCTCGTTACCTGAAAAGACCTTACCTGTTCTAATAGCTTTTTCGCCTCCGAATTTTCTTCAAAATGGTGTCGGACCGGCTCAATCAGTTGATCTAAATATTTGATCAAAACTGCCTTTATATCCATAGGGTGGACTTTTTTTTCGACGAAAGTTTTTTCCAGATCTTCATAAGTTTTGAAAGAAATATTTCCACCAAACTTTTCCGGTCTTTCAACTTTTACTTCACTTATTCCTAATTTTTCCAGTGACTCAAAGACGATATATTTGTAATATTCAAGAACAGGATTTTCTTTGATATCCCCCTCCAAACAATAAGCTTTGTTGATTTTTCGTTTAATGTCTTCGGTTGTATCGGTCATAAAAATTGCCGAATCAGGCATTGACTTACTCATCTTTCTCTCAATCGTTCGCTGAATAGCGCTCTCTGCCAAGCCAGTTCTAACCTCGGAGGTTAGTACAGGGTTGGCTGGCTTGGAAAGACCCATCAACATATGGTGTGAAACGACGACCGGTTTCCAGTATCCTAACATCGGACCAACTTCACGGGCTAGCATATTTACTTTTCTCTGATCCATTCCCAGTTGTGTAATTTTCGCTCCCAACATAAAAATATCGGCTACCTGCATACAAGAATAGATGATATGAGCACCGGTCAATTTATCCAAAGATTCTTCTCTTCCCATCATCTCAGCAGTTCTAATGAAGCGCTTTAAGGCATTTGATTTACCAACTTGTACAACCAACTTCCAATAATCGGAATTTTTGGCCATATCTGATGCCCACATAAACTCAACCTTTGAAAGGTCCATTCCTGATGCCCTCCAAACTTCAATAAAATATTTTCCAACAATTTTTATTTTTTCCAGATCTCCCCCCATTTTATTATTGGCCATTGCGTGCCAGTCGGCCACCCACATTCGAAACTTGACTCCGGCTTTGATCATTTTATTGACGTTTATGGCACGAAGAATTCCTTGAGCAATATGAATCTGTCCTGACGGCTCAAAACCGTCATAAGCTATCACCTCTTCTCCACTTTCCAAAAGTTTTTTTAACTCCTCTTCCTGAATAATTTCTTCACCAACCTGTTTTATCAGGTCCAGTTTATCTTGAGTAGTCATATGATTTATTATATATATTTTTTAAACTAATTGTGTCATTCCCGCGAAGGCGGGAATCCAGAAACACTGGATCCCCTTTTTCAAGGGGATGACAAACAACTATCTGCTGACAAGAAAAAAACTGGTCAGATTATTTTTACTGTCCTGTAAATTTTCGTCAATAATTTCCAGATCATAAATTTCAGCCAATATTTTTGGTCCTAAAATGGCTGTGTTTTTATCAATATTATTTTTTGATAACGCTTCGGCGCATCTTGCTGTATCAAGCAAATCTCCCCGACCGATCGTTGGCTTCAGATTAGGATATTTGTTTTTTAAACTATTTTTGCACTGACGGAAATTTTGCGAGTGAGCCATAACAGTTTTAATAGAACTCAAACCGATATCCTTTCTTTTCATTAGGGTATGCCTTATTACAATTTGAAATTCATTAATTATTTTAAATTTATATCTTGCCATTGCATAAGTTGATTCTTCAACTACTCCCCCAACAGCGTTCTGAATGGCGAACAGACCGTAATCAATATTTCCCTCATGTAAATTTTTTAGTACTTTTTCGGTTGTGTAGAGATATTTAATTACAATGTCATTCTGGCTTGTCCAGAATCTTTTTTTGGAATTCTGGAGTCCTCCACGCTTCGCTCTGAGTCCCCAGAATGACGAATTGGTCTTTAAACAATATTGTAGCGCTTCTTCATTAAAGCTTCCTTTTCCACCTTGGATCCCAAAAATAATTTTCTTTTTATTGATCTTCTTAGGCAAAAGCTGATTGTATAACAGGTCATATGTCCGCCCTAATTTAATCCTCATTAATTTGGTGTACGGATTAAAATTTTGCAGATCAGAAAATAACTGCCAAGTATCATTACATGTCTGCTCCATTACCTCAAGAAGTTTTTTTGTTCCAATTGAATCGATTGGTGTAGGGGCGAATTTTAATTCGCCCAACATTCTGCCGATAAAATGGGTCAAACCCTGTGAGTTTGCCGCTAATTGGTCATGTTTTTCAGCTGACATTTCAATTACTTTTAATCCTTTTTTTATGAAAAAATCTTTCCAAAAAGAAAAATTTTTATCATTGGTTTTAAATTTGTCAATAATTATTGGCAGATCATCAAAACCATTTTTGCTGCTGTCGGGCCCGAACATGGGATGGGTCAGCAAAGCTTGAGTTTTTAAGCCACGTAAATGTTCTTCAAATACCTTTTTCGGGTGTATTTTTACTGATAAAACGTCGATTAAAAGATGATTATCTTTAAAATGTTTTTTGTGTAATTTAATTACCGAATCAAAAACAGAAATTGGCATGGCAAAAAAAATTACTTCATTTTCATAGATTTTTTTTAGATCATTTTCTGTTTTTGAGTTTTTTGTATTAAAAAAAGATACTAAAAAATCTTGTCTTAATAAATTAAAAAGGACCTGCCCAAACCGTCCATTACCAATAATTGCTATTTTTTTCATATAATATACTTTAATTAATTAAAGTGTTTTATTAGCCTTGCTTTCAACTTTCAATGCCTTTTCGTGAATTATTTCCCAGATTTTTTTTATATAACCTTTTTTTGTTTTAATTATTTCCTGCCAACGGGTTGAATCAAGGGGCGGAATGTTTTGTTGTTTTTTAAGCACGCCGATTTCCTTTACCACTTTCATTCTTTCTTCCAATAAATTAACAATCTGTTCATCCAACGCATCAATTTGTTTCCGAAAACTATAAAGTTTATTTTTCATAATATTGAAATTAATAGTCTGGATCCCCGCCTTCGCGAGGATGACAGATGACAGGTAACAGTAAAAGCGGGATCACTTAATTTTTTTCGACTTGGGAGTCCCCGAAAAGGGGAGGGTTCCCACGGAGAAATAAAATTCAGTGTCACGCTTTACATAAAGTTTTATTTCTTAAATAATGATCCATTATAGTTATTGCTGCCATTGCCTCAACAATCGGAACTGCCCGTGGTAAAACACAAGGATCATGTCGACCAGTTGCTTCTAATTTAATATTTTGACCATTTTTATTTACCGTCGACTGCTCTTTTCTAATTGTTGAAACCGGTTTAAAAGCGACCCGGAAAAATATATCCTCACCATTGGAAATTCCTCCCTGAATTCCCCCGGAAAAGTTAGTTTTTGTCCCAATTTTACCTCGTTTATTGGTCGTAAATGGGTCATTATGTTGACTTCCGTTCATCTTAACCCCTTCAAATCCTGAACCGATCTCAAACCCCTTAACGGCCGGAATTGAAAGCATTGCTTTGCCCAGATCTGCAGACAGTTTATCAAATACCGGTTCACCCAAACCAATCGGGACGTTTTTTATCAAACCCATAATAACCCCTCCAATCGAATCCCCTTCTCGTTTCAATATATTGATATATTGAATCATTCTCTCAGCAACTTTTTCATCAGGGCAACGAATAATATTCGACTCAATTAGTTCGGGTCGGTCAAGACCGACCCCTACATCTTTAATCTTTATGTTTCCCACCTGCTCAACATAGGCTAAAAATTCTATTCCTAATTTTTCTTTCAGGAATTTTTTGGCAATTGCTCCGGCAGCTACCCGTGCCAATGTCTCCCTAGCCGAAGCACGTCCGGATCCCTGCCAATTTCTGGTTCCATACTTTTTTTCATAAGTAAAATCTGCATGTGAAGGACGAAAAACGTCCTTTAATTTTTCATAGTCAGACGGACGGGCATCTTTATTTTTCGCCATCATCATAATTGGAGCGCCCGTCGTCTTTCCTTCAAATACGCCAGACAAGATCTCGATCTTGTCTTCCTCTTTTCTAGGTGTTGTTATCCTACTTTGCCCCGGTTTTCTCCTATCCAAATCTTTTTGTATCTCTGATTGGGAGATTTCAATTCCTGGCGGACAACCATCAACCACACAACCAACTGCCCCTCCATGGGACTCTCCGAAAGTCGTCACCTGAAATAGTTGTCCGAATGTATTTCCTGCCATAAATAAATTAAGAATTAATAATTAAAAATTAAGAATTTCATAAATTTTTTTCATTTTATTAATATCTATTTGACCTGATGCTGTCTTTCCAAAAGGAGTCGATGCAAAGGTTAAAAATGAGCCTAAAAATGGACCAAAGATCCTGGTTATTTGCCCCCTTCTTCCCATTCCAATAATGATCATTTTTTCGTTTTCTTTTTTATTGAGCAATATCTGAAATAAATTTTTTACGTCCTGATCATCGTTGATGACAGTGGCGATTTTTATCACTCCTGACCCAAACTTTCTCATTTTATCAACTAATAATTTCAAACGGTTGATCCCCGGTGTTTTTTTATGATCATGGAATGATACGATTATCCTGGATCTATCATTTTTTGATAATTTCAGATCATTCATCATTAAAAGGTCAACGTCTACAAAATCAAATCCCAAATTCAGTGAACTCAAAATAATTTCTTTGTTTCGGCTCGTCAGAATGGTTTCTTTTTTAATTCTTTTTCTTATCAAGATCAGATCATTTTGGGTTAAATTTAAGCCATCTACCCGTAACTCAACCATTGAAGAGGCCTCCTGAACTTTATCAAGATTTTTCAAAAACTCGTTGAGAGTTTTTCCTATAACCGGTACACAAATTTTTATTTTATTCATATTATTGCCCTCCTCATTACCTCTTCAGGTGCCTTTTGGCCAGTATATATTTCAAACTGGGCCGTCCCCTGATGCAATAACATTTCAACTCCATGAATAATTTTCGCACCTCTTTTTTTCGCCTCTTTTAGTAATTTCGTTTCATGTGGAACATAGACGATATCAAAGACTATTTGTTTATCATTTATAAATTCAGTTGAGATCGGCGTTTCTTGATCCATCGGTTTCAT
>JANLIS010000050.1 GCA_024653985.1 Candidatus Roizmanbacteria bacterium | reverse complement strand
AAACAAACAGTGGTTTTTCCGGCAGCTTCCGGTCCAAATATTTCAACGATCCTACCTTTTGGAATTCCACCAACACCAAGGGCAGTATCAAGAGTTGGGATTCCGGTTGAAATAACATCTACCGGAACGACCGTTCCCTGCCCTAATCTCATAATTGATCCCCGTCCAAACTGTTTTTGGATCGCATCAATTGCTGTGGTAACTGCTTGTTTTCTTTCTGAATCCTGGCTTTTCATATTTATTTAATAATAATTTTATGCACGGGTCTGATAAATCAGACCCCTACAATTTAATTTAATAACTTTATAAACTATTATTTTTTTTGTCAACCGCTTATAACCTACAAAAGATAGATCAAGCTAATAACAATGATCCCCCAAAGAGCGATCGTCACGATCAAAGGAATGTCTGAAGTAATTGTTCTTTCGGGTCGTTCTCCTTCTGCCTTTTCGTATAACAGTTGGGCATAACGGGCAACTCCGTAAACGACCAATGGAATAGTGATCATCAACCATTTTCTTGCTTCAAATCCCGGGAACGTCAAATTGAAAAATTTAGAAACAACCGTTTCTATCTGTGGGGGCTTTTCAACATAAGTGTATGTGGAGTATGCAATAATTGTTGCGGTTCCAAACGTATAGGTTAGAAAATCAAGAAAATGCTCATTATAACGATAGAGCGATAGACGGGCCTTTACTCCATGCGAAACCAGTTCGGCATGACGTTTGACTGAAGCCATAAAAAGAGAACCGAAAAATATTGTTAGAAGAAGCCAGATCGGAATATGGTATCCGGTGGCTATCTCACCAGCAAAGGTTCTGATCATGAAAGAAAATGAGATCGTAAAAATATCAACAACAGGCTGTTTTTTTAAAGTGAAAGAATAAAAAAAATGAAGGAGAATAAAAAACAAACTTAAGAAAAAAAATGGTAAAGAAAAAAACAAAGCCAATATTAATGAAACCAAACTTAAAACAAAAACAATGAAAGTTGCCTCAGGTAAAGACAGGTCACCTGACGCGACCGGACGGTTCTTTTTTACCGGATGTTGTTTGTCATAAGGATAGTCAATGATGTCATTCAGAACATATGAAGTTGAGGAAAGTAGACAGAAAATAATAAAAGCGTTGGAGGCTTTTAATAACAGATCCCAGTGAAAAAGTTGACCGGAAAAAATGATTGCCGTAAAAATAACAAAGTTCTTCAACCATTGATTAATTCGGAGAGCGTAAAAATATGTTCGCAGTTTATTTTTCATGACTATTGAATTATACATGATTTTTCAATATGATTGAACTCTATGACAGACATTGATGAATCAGTTATAAAATCTATGGACCTTTTCCCGGAACAGATAAAAGATTCTTTTGAAAAATCTTCAGTATTATCACTTCCGGAAGATTATAGAAATATAAAAAATATAGTTGCCTGCGGAATGGGGGGGTCAAGATTTCCCCACTATATCATTAAGGAACTTTTCAAGGAAGAAATAACCGTTCCTTATTTGATAAATGACGACTACAATATACCCGGATTCGTTGATGAAAATACCTTGGTCATCTTATCTTCTTATTCGGGAACCACTGAAGAAGTTTTAACTGCCGGTCAAAAAGCATATGAAAAAAAAGCCAAGATAATTGGAATATCAGACGGTGGAGAACTTAAGGTATTTTTAGAAAAAATAAACGCTCCCGGATATTTTTTTGATCCGGTCTACAATCCCTCAGGTCAGCCGAGAATAGGTTTCGGCTATCTGATAGGAGGAATAGCAGGACTGCTTTTAAATTTGAAAGTGTTGAATTATTCACAAAATGGGATCGTTGAGGCGATCAATAATATTCATGGAAAAGAGATAGAAAAAGAGGCAGAAATTATGGCGAAAAAAATATTTAATAAATATCCCTACTATATAGTTTCGGAATTTTTGACGGGAGTGGGAAATTCTATTGCCAATCAAACCAATGAAACCGCTAAATCTATCTCATCATTTAGGATCATTCCGGAATTGAATCATCATCTAATGGAAGGATTGAAAAATCCGAAAGAATCGGTAAAAAATTCTCTGTTTATTTTCTTTTTTTCAAAATTATTTTCAACTTCTATCCAAAAAAGATTTTTGATTACGAAAGAGGTCGTTGAGAAAAACGGAATTGAAACTCTATGGTATGAACTGAAAGGTCAGAACAAGGTTGAACAAGCGTTTGAATTGATGATCTTCGGAAACTATTTAACAATGCACCTGTCTAAGCTTTACGGAGAAAATCCGGCAACTGTCCCCTTTGTTGATTACTTCAAGAAAAAATTAAAAGAGATCTAAGAATTTTTTTTGATAAAATCTTTCACGTTATTTAAAAGTAATGGAAACTCAATAAATTTTTTATCAGTTGATGCGCTGAAATGTCCTGCATTTTTGACAACTACCAATTTGGCATCTAATTTTTTTGCAATTTCTTCGCCCTCCGAAACCGGAGTATCATCATTGGTTGACTGATATATTTCAAAATATCGGGAACCTTTTTTCATTTTTTTCCAGTCAAATGGAACTTGATGAAATGAGTCAATCCTTTTACTATTCTTTGGATACCATAAAAAATTGATCCAAGGTGCAACTAAAAATGTTGCCGAGATAGACTGTTTTATCTTGGCAAGGTAATGGTAAGTAAAGATGCAGCCGCGTGAATGAGCGATAAAAATAGTTTCATTATCTATATATCTACTATAGTCATTAAGAGTTTCGACCCATTCGGAAAGTTTATGACCTCCGTATGATGAGTCCTGTTTGTCTGTTGGAGGAACTGGAAATTGGGGGACTAAAACTTTATGGCCTAATTTTGATAATTCCTTTTTCAACCAAGGAAACCAGTTTTCCTGGGGAGAACCATAACTACCATGAATGATAAAAATATTCTTCATATAGAACATTATATCAATTCAATCACCTCTTTACCTAACTTGACAGCATAATTGGTTCCGCGGTCGTAAGGATAGGTCATGTCTAGATTGGCAATGAAAAAGTTTTTATCTGGAGTAACAAAATCGGGTTTGTTTTTTTCAAATTCTTTATCAAATATTGGTTGGGCCCAAGGAGCTTTAAACAAATATGAATTTGAAATTTGAAATTTTGAATTTGAAATTTTCCTAAGATGAGGTAGAACAAGTTTTAATATTTCGTCTTTATTCATCTTCAATAGTTTACTGTCTCCATCAACGTACCAACCGACATAGGCCAAATGTCTCCCGTTATAATTTTTTTTGTCGGCAAAATTAGTATGTTGGGCCAAAACCATAAACGGAATTTTTTCAGTACAAATGTTTAACCAATAAGTTTTATCAAGAATCGGTTTGTCCGTCTCCAAAATTAAGGTAATGGCATTCAAATATTTTAATTTATCAAAACGGAATAGATATTCTTTAGAAAAGAGACCTGATGCAAGTCGGGATAAGACTGGAGAAGGCAGAGTAGAAATAACTTTGTCATATTCGATATTATTGATCACAAATTTGCTTCCTTTCTTTTTAATATCTTTGATCTCACAACTTTTCAAGATACTGACGCGCATTCTCTTTAACATGTCTTCTATATAATCAATAAAATTTTGGAAACCGCCCTCAATGTAACCTAGAGCCTTAGTGCGTTTATTAATCCTGGCCCAAATAAAAGAGCTTGAAATAATTCCCGCATATTTGCCGAACTTTCCCCGAAAGAGCTGTTGCCATAGGACATTCCAAACTTTTATTCCCATGGTTTTTTTAAGAAATTCTTCTGATGTCATTGTTTTATAGACAGGCAAGAACGGAGATAATTTTAAAAAGAGGATAATTATTCCGGCGCGAAGTTTGTCTATCAACCCCAAAAGGGGGAACATTAAAAGATCGATAGGGGTATCTAAGGGAAAAGCGGACAGTTTGTCGCCGACCAGAAATAAAGAAGAGGTGATAGGTTTATTAAAATATATTTTTTTATATCCTATCTCCTTGGCAAAATTAAGGATATCTGAGTCGGAAGCAAAAAGATGGTGATAGGCCCGCTCCAAATACCAATCCCAGTCTTTCTCCTTGAAGCCGGTAGCTAATCCGCCCAGAACCTCTCCCTTTTCTATGATCGTTACCTGATGTCCTTTTTTAGCCAAATAATATCCTGCAGTCAAGCCGGTAATTCCTCCTCCAAGAATGGCAATTTTCATATGTATGTTTAATTCCCGCAAATATACCGCAGATAAAACGCAAGAATTATTTTCTTGCAAACTTTTGAGATTCGATCAAAATAGTTTCAATAAATATAGTTGAAGGAACAGCAAGTAATACTCCCATAATCCCGGCCAGTTTTCCGCCGATGACCATAGCTATTAAGGTAATTATCGGGTGAAGGCCGGTTGCTTTTTTCATAACGACTGGAACGACAAGATTATTTTCCAATTGTTGGACAATAAGGTAGAGGATAGTGCAATATAGTCCCATGATCGGCGAATAGGAAAGTCCGATTAATATAGCCGGTACGGATGATGCTATCGGACCAAGACTTGGGATCACCTCAAGAAGCCCCGCCAAAACTGCTAAAGCTAAAGCGTATTTCATACCGATAATATTTAGTCCAATATATGTCATGGTACCAACCACAAACATAAGGATGATCTCTCCCCAAAACCATGAACTCATTCTTTTTTGGGCCCGATTGCTTACAAATTCAATTTTACTGATTTCAACTTCGTCAAAAAAATTACTTAGGAGCTTTCCTTCAAGGTTTTTTTCCAAAAGAAAATAAAAACCAAAGAATAAGGTTGAGGTGACAAAAATAGCATTGGAAAAAATGCCTTTTATGAAAGATAACGTTTGATTGGCAATACTGGGTATATTTTGTGTCAGAAAATCAAAGTTGATGGCAACATTGGATTGAGGAATTATAGACTTGATAATTTCCGGTAAATTTTTGAAAAGAAAGATCATTTCCGACAAAAGCGGAGGAATGATCAGGGAAAACATACCATATATAGCAAAGATAAATAAAAGGTAGACAATAAGAGAGGCAATGATTCTAGGAAATTTGATCCCTTCCAAAAAACCAACAGACGGTTTTAAGGCCCCAGCGATAATAAAAGCAATAAAAAGAGAAAAGATCAATTCTCTGATCTGCCAAAGCAAGCCGAGAGATAATATAAACATTATGGTAAAAACGATCGTCTTAGCCGATATCTCGATCTTTTGTGGTTTCATAACAACAATTATATCTAATTTATTTATATTTGCTAACCCATTGCCAAAGCCAAAACGTAAACTTTCTTGGCTCCGGCTCTTTTTAAAATTTTAGCTGCCTCTTTAACCGTTGATCCGGAGGTGATAATATCATCAACCAGTATTACATTGGGATTGACGCCCTGTGTCGCAGTGAATATGCCTTTCGTATTTAAGTATCTTCCCTTTTTGTTCTTTATTTGTGCCTGCGCAGGTACTTCCGTATTTCTGGTGAGCAAATTAACAATTGGAAAATGCAAAAATTTTTGAAAAAAAGTACCAATAAAACTAGCTTGATTAAAGCCCCGTTCATTAAATTTATTTTTTGACAACGGAATCGGTTGAATAACAAGATCGCTGGGTAGGTTTTTGTAGCAATCTAATTTACTAATAACTTCAGGAGAGATCATTTTATAAAAATCATTCCAAACCTGCACTGCCAAACGATATTTAATATTTTTAATGATTATTTTTAACATTGGATTATAACGGTAGATAGTGATCATTCCATCAACGTTCAACTTATTCCCACAATTAACATGAGTTAGACCAAGCAGAGAGGGCTTTTTGCAATATAGACAAACGTCTTGTTTGACCGGTTCCAATTTCTTTAAGCATGATGGACAAAGATAGACCCCAATGTATCCACAACCAAGGCAAAACTTAGGGAAAAGCAGATCAAGAATGAACATAAGCTTACAGTCATTATAGTAGTTAGATCACTGTGTTTTGTTCACAAAATTAAAAGAATATTTCATTGTAAAAAAATAAAAATATATTTTGAGGCTAAATGATTATTTTCAAAAAAATGATATGGTTTTGATATATTTTGACCTCTTGAAAACTGCCAGGTAGTGTTTTAGATTTAATATCGCACTATATGTTTTGTATATTTTGTCAGAACCATGATACGGAAGTAATTGAAACAAGAGTATCTGAAGATGGAACAACGATCAGAAGGAGAAGATCGTGTCTAAAATGCGATAAACGGTTTACGACATATGAGAGACTTGAAGAGTTGCCAATAATAGTCATTAAAAGAGACGGAACCAGAGAAAGATTTGACAGGGAAAAACTTAGAAGTGGACTTTTCAAATCGTGTGAAAAAACAATTGTAACCGCTGAAAAAATTGATAGAATAATTAACGAAGTTGAAAGAGAGCTGAAAGAGAAAGATACAACAGAAATTGAAAGTAAGGTAATAGGCAATTTATCAGCCAAAAGATTAAAGAAAATTGATAAGGTTGCCTATATTAGATTTTCCTCGGTCTTTAGAAGATTTGTCGATCTAGATGACTTTGAGGAAGAGTTAAAAAAAATTAACCCGATAAAATCGGGAAAATAATATGAAGTTAACAGGAATTTCAGAGAAAGTTTTTTTAGACCGTTATTCGTTGAAGGATAAGGAAGGGAAGGCCATTGAAAAAAGGCCTGAAGAGATGTGGTCTCGAATTGCCAAAGCTGTATCCAAAGTTGAAAAAAAAGCGAAACAAAAAAAATGGGAGAAGGAGTTCAATTTTATATTAAAAGATTTCAAGTATGTACCCGGTGGGAGAATTTTATCCGGAGCCGGAACTGGTTACGCAGTCTCTTTTTATAACTGCTTTGTCATTCCTTCACCAAAAGATTCAAGAGGAGGGATACTTGAAACACTAGGTAATATGGTCGAGATCATGGCTCGAGGTGGCGGAGTAGGAATTAATCTTTCATCGCTTCGTCCACGGGGAGCAAGGGTCAAAAAGGTTAATGGTTTCTCATCCGGTCCGATAAATTGGGCCTCACTTTTTTCAGTTGCCACAAGAGATATCATCCAACAGGGTGGTACACGCCGTGGTGCCTTAATGCTTATGCTTTGGGACTGGCATCCTGATATTGAAGAATTTATTACCGTCAAACAAGACCTCTCAAAGATCAACGGAGCCAACCTTTCAGTAAACGTCTCCGATACATTTATGGAAGCAGTTGAAAAAGATGCCGACTGGCCATTAGTATTCCCTGACATAAAAGATCCTGAGTATGACCAAAAATGGACAGGTGATCTGGAAGCCTGGAAAAAAATGGGTAAAAAGGTTATCGTCCACAAGATCGTCAAAGCAAGAAAACTTTGGGACCTGGTTGCAACCGCTGCTTGGAAATCTGCTGAGCCAGGAGTCGTTTTTATGGAGAGATATAATAAACTATATAACAACTACTATTGGAACAAGATCATTTGTGTCAATCCGTGTGGTGAAGAGGGCTTGCCTCCATGGGGTGTATGTAACTTGGGATCGATCAATCTGTCAGCCCTTGTCAAAGGAAAAGATATTGATGAAAAAGCCAAGTTCGATTTCAATACTTTAAAACTGATCGTCAGGAGCGCCGTCCGTTTTCAAGATAATGTTGTCGACATGGACCCTTACGTTTTTGAAGGTATCCGCAAGACCCAACTTGAGGGAGAGAGAAGGATCGGTCTTGGGACGATGGGATTGGGCGACACCTTGATCAAATTGCATTTGAGATACGGATCACCTGAATCTTTGGAATTTATTGACAAAGTTTACAAACTGATAAGGGACGAAGCTTATAGGGCCTCGTCTGAATTTGCCCGCGAAAAAGGCAGTTTTGCCAAATATGACCGCAAGCTATATCTTGCCGGGAAATTTGTCAGTCAACTTTCGGAAGATGTTAAAAAAACAATCAATAAAAATGGGATAAGGAACTCATTGCTTTTGATGCAGGCTCCAACAGGATCAACCTCTTTGATGGCCGGGACGACAAGTGGAATTGAGCCGGTCTACGAATTTGAGTTTAATCGTCATGATAGATTGGGCGACCATGTAATCCGTCATGATCTTTATGACGCTTGGTATAAAAAACACGAAAAGGATGTTAAAGCGGGAAAGATGAAAAAACCGGAATGGTTTGTTTCTGCAAATGAACTGACCCCTGAAAATCATGTTGAAGTTCAAGGTGCCATTCAAAAATATGTTGATGCATCAATATCCAAAACGGTAAATGCACCTAACTCACACACAGTTGAAGATGTTAAAAAACTATATAACCTAGCTTATAAATTAGGTTGTAAGGGGATCGCCTACATGAGAGACGGGTCTCGACCGGGAGTGTTGGAACGAAAACCAGAAGCAAGCGAAGCTAAAGTTGAAGCGGCCGAATTGAAATGCCCGACCTATACGATCAAGCCTCGTCCGATGGTGGTTCATGGATCAACTTACAGAATTCAGACACCGGTTGGAATCGCCTTTATTACCTTAAATACCAACGGTGGTAATCCTCCAGAACCCTTGGAAATGTTCATTACCGTCGGCAAGGCCGGAACCGATATTTATGCTATGGCCGAAGGTTTGGGAAGAATGATCTCGGTTGCCTTGAGATTTTCATCGCATCTATCGGTTGAACAGAGAGTCCAGGAAATCATCAATCAGCTGTCAGGAATTGGTGGAGCCCGAAGTATGGGGTTTGGAAAGGACAGGATAAGAAGTTTGCCTGACGCAGTCGCCAAAGTGTTATCAATGCACTATGGATTTAACGGAGAAACAAAAAAGTCCAATGGAGTAACTAATTCAGCAAAGGCAGATGATACTCCAAAACTTGTTACCGCAACAACCCAACCAGCATTGATACAACCAATGACCGCAGTTCCAAAATCAACCTCTTTTGATATTTGTTCCAGCTGTGGAGAAGCGACCTTGGTCCACGAGGAAGGCTGTAAGAAATGTTATGGATGTGGATATTCAGAATGTTAGTGAAAAATTAAGAGTGAAGAATTAATAATTTGGATTAGAAAGTTTTTTAACTATTAATTCTTAATTAAACTCTTCATTTTTAATTATTAACTTTTAATTCATGGTAATTTATACTCGCACAGGTGATTCCGGAATGACCGGTCTTTATGGTGGGAAAAGGATCTCTAAGGCCGACTGCCAGATAGAAACCTATGGCTCAATAGATGAACTGACCTCCTATATGGGCCTCGTGGTTGTTAAATTAAAAAACGATGAAGAATCCGACCTATTGATCGGGATCCAAAAAGATCTCTATAAAATAATGGGTTTTTTATCCGGGGCAAAAACCGAACTATCATCTCTTGAAACAAAAGTCACAGAATTTGAAAAAATGATCGACCAGATCGAAGAAAAACTGCCGGAACTAAACAAATTCATCATTCCAGGAGGAAATGAAATTTCATCCCTATTTCAGATATTGAGAGTTCTTTGCCGAAAGGCAGAAAGAAGGAATATTGACTTTTTCAATAAAAGAAAAGTTACAAATAACGAATTGTTGATAATAAAATATCTCAATAGATTGTCTGACCTATTTTTTGATTTTGCTAGGAAGTATGGAAAAGATAATGAAGTTGTTCTATAATCTCTACACAAATGACAAGATCAAAAATACAAAAACTGATTTCTTATGGAGCGATTATTTTAGTGGCGATCGTTGCTCGTGTTATTCCTCATGCTCCGAATTTTGCTCCGATCGGTGGGTTGGCATTATTTTCAGGGTCACATTTTAAAAAGAAAATTGCTTTGATAATTCCTTTGACGGCCATGTTTGTTTCCGATATCTTTTTAGGATTTCATAAAACCGTTCCTTATGTTTATGTCAGTTTTATTATTATTGCTTTGGTTGGAGGATTGGTAAAAAATAATAAGTGGCAATCACTGGTATTGGCAAGTCTAGTATCTTCGGTTTTATTTTTTTTGATAACTAACTTTGGGGTCTGGGCAACGGGAGAGATGTCTTATCAAAAAAATTTAAACGGTTTAATACAAAGTTATATAATGGGTCTGCCATTTTTCAGAAACACAATTATTTCCGATCTGTTTTATTCTTTCTCATTTTTCTACGGATACAGATTTTTATCAAACTTCGATTTAAAGAACATTCATATTTATGATTGAAAATTCCCCTCCCAATAGATCCTTATTAGGAAAATTTGAACGAGATTTAAGTATTCAAGAGAGTCGTTTTCTAAAACATATTAAAAAGAAACACAAAGGGTATCCTGTTGATAATTGTCATGATTGCGGGTATTACATTCAAGCAATAATGAATGATAAAGATGTTATTAATAATTTACAAAAAAACAGACAGTTTTTACCTCAAAACCGGTAGAGGAAAATTTTCTTTCAAATATTTTTTTATTTAAACTCAACCACTAATTTTTTTCCAAAAGCGGAAGCAAGTTTATTCAAAAAATCTATTGTAGGGTTGATCATTCCTTTTTCTAATCTTGATATCGCAGATTGTTTGGTATCAAGCTTTTTCGCCAATTGTTTTTGGGTCATTTTTTGTTTCAGTCGGAGAGAAATAATTTTATCCAATAATTCATATTCAGGTCTCAATCTATCGTATTCTTTTTTTACATTATCATTTTTTAATAAACGTTTTTTTAGATCTTGGTAATTACTCATATGATATAAATATAACCTATACGTTATATATTGTCAATTAATCATTATGGTTTATTTAGTCTGGATTCCCGCCTACGCGGGAATGACATTGATAACTCAAAGTTTACTTCAACGTAGTTAGTAAAATCTTATCCTAAAACCGGAAGGGGGAAGTTTTCTTTCGAATACTTTTTATAAAGTTCGATGGCGTCTCCATGATCAAAAGCAATTTCTTCTTTTGCAGGTAATTTATCCAAATCAAACCACTGGAGTTTGCTGACCTCTTCATCAGAAGTTTTTATCTGTTTGACCGCATTGGCAATAAAAATAATGTCTACATTTTGTCGATCTTCTTTTGGTCTATTTGGATTATCGTTGATTCTAAATAATTTTAAATTATCTATTTCCCAACCGCTCTCTTCCATCACCTCCCGTTTGACAGCTTCTGTCAAATTTTCATCTCGCCCAAAAAAACCACCGAGCAATCCCCATTTTCCCGACTCAAGAATGGGCTTCCCAGCGAAGGTTCCTCTTTTTCCAAATAATATCTGATCATTTTTTACGACGATTGCATTCACAGTTACATGGCGAAGAGAAGTTTTATCGCCGTTTTCAAAAGAACAAGTGATCATAAGTATATTATAATCAAATTATGACCGATAATTTTACCGCCATCGATGATCTGTTGAAGAAAAAGAAAAAGGATAATGGTATTAGCTTGCCTAAAGAATCAGAGCCGATCGGAAAAGAGTTTGAAATAAAAGAGCCGGTAGAACACAGTCCAGAAGAAGAGGTCAGACCGTTCATAAATCCAAGGGCGGAAACGATCGAGCTACCACCCGACCTAAAAAAATTGGGGTTACAGGCAGTTTCAAATTCCAGTTTTCCGAGCTATAAAAATATTAAACTACCGCTTAGTGATGAAAAGATCGTCGTCGGACAAAAGGCCTCTATCACTTCATCAATTCGTTGGTTGGCGACCTTTGCCTTATATATCCTCGCTCAAGCTCATTTAGGGTTAAAGGTAGTCCACGGGAGAGTTATACGGGTACTAAAGATACAGTAACTAGTTTTATACGGCCTTATTTATTTCAGCTAAAAATCCTTCTTTGCTTTGGGCACCAACAAACTGATTAACCACTTGTCCATCTTTAAATATCAAAAAGGTTGGGATGGAAAAAACCTGATATTGAGAAGATAATTCCGGGTTTTGGTCAACATCAACTTTGATAAACTTGACGTTTTTAACTTCTTCAGCCAGTTGTTCAATGATCGGTCCGGTCACTTTGCATGGACCACACCAAGTTGCATAAAAGTCAACTAAAACAACCCCTTTGGTTTTTAATACTTCAGTTTCAAAATTATTTTTATCAATGTGAGGAATGGCCATATTTTTATGTAAATTTAACTAATAAATAAAAAGCACTTTCAATCTTAGTACGAGTTATTTTTAATGTCAAACGTAAAATAACAAGACGAGATATCTATTAGTATAATTATCTTATTTATACACCCTATTTCCGTATATTTGTAGGTTATAAGCGGTGGACAATAAAATCACGAAGTGATCATATTGTTATATGGTTTTCAAAATTAGAAAAAAAATACGTTTAAAAAATTATGATTATTCCGATTCCGGATGGTATTTTGTCACAATTTGTACGAAAGATAATGAATGTTTACTTGGCAACATTATTAATAGCAAAATGGTATTAAACAAGCATGGAGATATTACAAAACGGTCTTGGAACGAAATACCAAAATATTTTAAAAACGTTGAATTGGACATATTTCAAATTATGCCAAATCATATTCATGGGATTGTCGTGATTAAACAAAATAATGTAGGGGTTTCATTTATGAAACCCGAAACAATAATGAATATTTCCAAATCAAATCGTCATATGGGTTTGATGAATCAAACCCCTACATTGGGATTAATTATCCGGTATTTTAAATCAAAATGTACATATAAAATACACAAATATTATTTATTAAACAACAAAATATTCCAACGTAATTATTATGAACACATAATCCGTAACGAAAATGAATTAAATAAAATCCGCCAATATATTAGGGATAATCCCATGAATTGGGATGAGGATGAAGATAATTTAAAATCGAAAGGAGGTGAATCATAAAATGGATACAAAAATACAACCAAAGCCGAAGTTAAGTTCCAAAACTCTAAAATGCAGTAATATGACTATATTTTTTGATACCTATGAAGCAAAAAATAAAAGCAAGTATTTGAGAATTACTGAATCAAGGTTTGACAAAACAACTAAAAAGTCAGTCAGATATTCAATAATTTTGTTTAAAGAAGATTTAGAAGGATTTAGAAAAACACTGGGCGAAGTAAGTTTGGATTGACTTGTTAACGATTAACAGTTTTATAATAATATGTTATCCAAAATCCTTTCCGGAACGGTCATTGGTTTGGATGGAATTTTGATTGAAGTTGAGGTTGATGTGGCAAAAAAAGGGTTTCCGGGATTTACGATCGTCGGTCTTCCTGATAAAGCGGTAGGAGAGGCAAAAGAAAGGGTTCGGGCCGCCATAAACAATATTTCTTTTCAGATCCCGGATACAAGGATTACGGTTAATTTGGCTCCTGCAGATATTCCTAAAGCTGGTTCTGCTTTTGATCTCCCGATTGCAGTTGGAATCTTAACGGCATCAGGTATGGTAAAGAAAGATGTTTTACAGGAAAGCTTATTTATAGGGGAGTTATCTTTAAAGGGTGATGTCCGGCGAGTATCAGGGGCAATATCGATCGCACTTTTAGCAAAATCAAAAAAACTGAAAAAGATCTTTGTTCCAAGAGAGAATATAGCTGAAGTGGTCTTAGTTGATGATATAGAAGTCTATCCTGTTGATAGTTTGGCCGACCTCATCTTACATCTGAATGGGGTTAAATTAATAACCCCTTTTCCTCATGAAGATTTTATCAGCATCCTCAAAGAGGAAAAATATGACAATTTGTTTGAAGATATCAAAGGACAGGAAACAGCAAAGAGGGCCCTTGAAATTGCAGCGGCCGGATTTCACAATGTCATCCTGAAAGGTCCGCCAGGAACAGGTAAAACCCTTCTATCTCGAGCTTTTCCTTCAATCCTTCCCCCGATGGAAAAGGAAGAAATACTTGAAGTGACAAAGATATATTCGGTCGCCGGCCTTCTTTATAGTAAAAACTTTATTGCCAGTCGGCCATTTCGATGCCCCCATCATACCACCTCGAGAATTGGTTTGGTCGGAGGAGGCTCAAATCCTACACCTGGAGAAATTTCATTAGCACATAGGGGGGTTCTGTTTTTGGATGAAATTCCAGAATTTCCGAGGACCACCTTGGAATCGCTTAGACAACCTTTGGAGGACGGGTTTATTACTATCTCTCGGGCATCGGGGACATTGATTTTTCCTTCACGGTTCTTGCTTTTGGCAGCGTCAAATCCTTGTCCATGTGGATACTTGGGTCATGAAAAAAGACCTTGCCGGTGTTTACCGGGAGCGATCCTTAAATACCGCAAAAGATTATCAGGTCCACTTTTGGACAGGATAGATCTACATATAGATGTTCCTTCGGTGGCAGAGGAAAAATTAACAAGTAATATATTGAGTGAGTCAAGTTTTGAAGTGAGAAAAAGGGTAGCCAAAGCAAGGGAGATCCAAAAGAAAAGATTTGAGCATTTAAAAATTTTCAGTAATGGAGAAATGTCCTCGGCACAAATAAAAAAATTTTGTCAGCTATCAACCGATGCTACAGAGCTTCTCAAACAGGCGAT
>JANLIS010000045.1 GCA_024653985.1 Candidatus Roizmanbacteria bacterium | reverse complement strand
AGTAAGCTTAAATAAGTAATAATACCCTGTTAGACTGCTAACTGTCTAGCAGGGTGGGGGTGTTTGTAGTAAAAATAGAAGAGTTGGTTTTTTTGTGGTTAAATGTAGCTTCGGTGCCATCATTTAGGACATTAAAAAATGTTTTTTATTTATATTATTGAGTCAACTTTGAGTGGAAAGTACTACATAGGTTGTACTGATAATATTAATCGAAGGTTAATCGATCATAATAAGGGATTAAGCAAATATACAAGAAATAAAGGACCTTGGGTGTTAAAATATAGTGAAGAATACGGGAATTTATCAGAGGCAAGGAAACGTGAAAAGCAAATAAAATCATGGAAAAAAAGAAAATATATTAAGAAGCTGTTTAAGTAGTAGGCCCTATCGTCTAGAGGCCTAGGACAGTAGGTTTTCAGCCTATTAACCCGAGTTCGAATCTCGGTGGGGTCACAATTTTTAAAGCGGTGCCGATCCCGATTTAACACAAAAACAAATCGGGATCGAGCATCCTCGTTCACGACGTAGTCGGAACGGGACCGAGGACATCACCTTTTCAGGGTGAATATCGGGGGTTCGAATCCCCCACGCTTCACCATCTTTCGCTAAAGCTAAACCTCCAAAGCTCCCCGCTATATGATTTAATCTTTCGAAAAAATCCACGATAAAAATCTTGGATATACAAAAAGAATTTAATATTGGGAGTGCTCGGGCAAATGGTATTACCGAACAACTCATAAAACTAGAATATATAATAAATGATAAAAAACTTGGGTTAAAAATTAATAAAGAAAAAATTCTTAGGTTAAAATCCAAAAATGGTAATTTCAACCGTGATCCATTATTTAATAAAGCCATTGAAATTATAAAAGAATATGATCAGATAAGTTCATCTCTACTTCAACGAAAGCTATCACTTGGATATGCCAGAGCGGCTCGACTACTAGACCAACTTGAAGAAGCTGGATATGTTGGAATAGCTGAAGGCGCAAAGCCGAGAGATGTTATTAAAAAATAAAAGTTAATTTTTCCATATTCTCAACCTTAATTCTTTAGCAGATTTTTCCGCATTCAACAATTCATCCTGATATTTTATCTTTTTTAAAAAGAGGGACAAAATTTTCGAACCCCGGGGGTTCAAAGCTGATTCCTACCTTCATCGTATAAAAACTTTAATTAATTAAAGTGTAATCTTCAAAATTTGACTTTGGCTTTTTCCAGAAAATTCAGTTTGACAGAAATCTTACGGTTTGTTATATTATATTTAATCGCGCCCCTGACAAATTTGTTAGGGGGCATTTTTTTTAAGGAACAAATCTGTTTTTAGACCGTCAACTGCTTTCTTATAAATTCCATTTTTGACTTCCCATATTTCTTTACCTAAATGGCCGTGTGCATAAATTATGACAACCTGTTTGTGTAATTGAATTAATAATCTATACAATGGTTCAAAATCACCATCTCCGGATAAAAAAATAAAGCTTCTATAGTCTTCTTCGATACATTTATGAACGTCGATAGAAATTTCCATGTCAAAATCACACTTACGACGGAAAACCTTTTGATTGTTAATAATTGCTAAAGTGATATATTTAACCGGCTTCGTAATAATTACATAACCAATTTTTCTCATTACATTTAAAAAATCGATTGATTTAGAATTATTATCGGTACCAAAATAGAAATTAATAGATTTTACTTTGTGATAACTCTTAAAGTATTTATATAGTTTTTTTGGGTCAACCTCTTTTTTTAATGATTTTTTCCAACCGTAAACATTAGCCCAGTCAACAAATACAGTCGTTTTTCCTTTTAATAAAATTTTATAATTTTCTTTCACTGTAAATAAAACTATCACACTAAATTATTTTTTTCAGTAGGTTATAGCCAACAAAACAGCTTAAACGGAGCAATATGATAATGTTAAATCGTTGATATGCCACATGAGGAGGGTTTGACTGAGCTGTATGGATTAATTAAAACAAAGGCCATGATGAAGCTTTTTAAGTTATTGTTTTTTTACGGCGGCAACGCCAATGATTCCTGGTCCTCCATGAATGGTTAAAGCCGGACCGATGTTTCCTATCATAATATCACCCTGATGAAATCTTCTAATTTGTCCAGCAATGTTTTCTGCGACCTGGGGAGTATCAGCATGAAGAACACCTACTTGTTCCAAGGGTCCAAGAGCTTCTGTTAGTTCAACTATTCTATCCAATGATTTATTTCTTGTTCTCGGTCTTTCTATTACACCAATTTTGTTATCTTTTATTTCTAGAATGGGTTTTATCTGTATTAGACTGCCAAGTTGGGCTTCCAAATAACTTATCCGTCCACCTTTTTTCGCATATTCTAATGTGTCGAAAGCTGCCATCACAGTTGTCCGTCCTTTCATGTTCTCCAGTTCATCTAGTATCTGATCGGGTGTTGTACCCTGCATTGCCAAATCAGCCGCCCTCATTACCATAAAACCAAGTGCTAAGGTTGTGGTCCCCGAATCAACCACATTAACCCTCCCTCCTATTTCCTTGGCAGCTGTTTTAGCAACACTATGAAGAGCGGAAAAAGCGCTTCCGGCATGAACAGAAACAATGCCTCCGGGATGCCGTTTGTAGCAAGTGATAAATTCTTGAGGAGAAGGCGCGGCGGTAGTCGGGAGAACCGATGCTTCTTTCAACATCTCCATAAACTTTTGCATTTCTAAGTCCACTCCGTCCCTATATGTTATGTTTCCAAAAGTAATCAAGGCCGGGACAACATCAATATTTTTTTCCTGAGCTAAGCTTGGAGGAATGGAAGCTGTAGAATCGGTGACAACGCTGGTTTCTTTTAGCATCAATAACATTATATTACATCAAATCCAAAATTCAGGCAAAGAGCACTATAAAGCGATTATCTCTAAAATATGACCTTGTTTTTTTCCAAACACCAAACTTCAATTGTCAAGTAACAACCTATAGTATATAATTGGAAAATGAGAGAAAAATGTGGAAATTGTATTTGGTTTAATGGAGAACAGGCAACACCAATAAATCCAAATTCTCCAGTTGCACAAGAACAAGAAGCAAAACAAACTTATAATCAAAAATTAGCTCTTAGGGGGGGCAGTAGGCTTCCTGTTTATGGAAAATGTAAAGCGGTTTTCCAAGACGCGGAAAATGAAACTCAAGTATATGATTTTGGAACATATTCAACTTCAGACTGTTCAGCAACGGATGATTTGGGATATAAATTATTTAGAGTTGGATAAGTTTTAAAATATTAATTTTTCAATATGAATGTCACTTGTGAAGATTGTTATCAAAATCCAGTTGATGAAATGAGAGGAAGGCCATTCTATTTATCAGGAATTCCTGGTGATAGTGAAGAAGCAACGCCACGGGCATGTTTTTTTCATGTTTGCGGGATTGGTGTAATAGCTGCAATTAATGCACTTCGTGAAAACAGAGATTCCGAAGAAGAGTTTTTGCCATTTGGTAGTGAGCATAAACCCTTTATTAATGGTGGAATCGAAGGGCGATTCGTTGTAAACAAAAAAACAGACGACGGATTTCAAAGAGGAGATGTGCTAATATTAATGAGGAATCAAAAAATAAAACTCACCAACATTTTTACTTATAAGCCACCAAGACAATAACTCATCCTGATATTTTATCTTTTTTAAAAAGAGGGACAAAATTTTCGAACCCCGGGGGTTCAAAGCCTTTTTAGTTAAAGTATGATAATATTAAGTATTAAAAATTATTTTTTAAAATATAGCATCAATTATAGGTGAGGGAGAAAGATCATCTGGGGTTAATTCACAAGGAGTGACTCCAACTGCAACAAGTTTGATTGAGGGTGCTCAAAAAGCCCAGTTGCCTGTTAATAAGAAGCGTGCAACCATTTCCGGCGAAGGAAATCGGAAGCCTGGGGTTAATTCAGAAGGAATGACTCCAACGGCGGGAAGTTTGATTGAGGGTGCTCAAAAAGCCCAGTTGCCTAAATCTGGTGGTCAATAAGCAGAGGAATACAAGTTATATATGAAAAAAGTATTTATATTAATATTGCTTATTGTATTAATTACCTCTCCATTTTATTGGTATTATTTTGGGCCGGTAGGAAAGAATAAAGAAGTAGAAATTTTTATTATTCCAAAAAATCAAGACGGTTTTGATCTTGTACAAAAACTGGAGACAGAAAAATTTATTAAAAAAAATAAAGTTGTTGAATACTATTTCAATACATTTGTCTTTCTAAATGAAATAAAGCCGGGTGGATATAGATTAAGTAAAGCTATGTGGGCATTAGATGTTTTTAAGAAAATAAACGGAAAACCTGATTTAGTTTGGGTTAGTTATTCAAGCTGTCTTCGTAAAGAGCAAGTTGGGGAAATTTTGACTGATGCCTTAGGTTGGAGCGAAAATGACTTAAAAAAATGGAATACGGTTTATACCGATACAGCCCCGGAATATTTTGAAGGTGTCTATTATCCGGACACCTACTTAATACCTATAGATGAAAGTGGAGAGCATGTAGCAAAACGACTAATTAATCGATTCAACGAAAAATTTACGCCACTGGCTGATAAATATGTTGAAGCCAATATCCGTTGGGTTACAGGACTCAAGATTGCTTCTCTGATTGCTCGTGAGGCGGCCGGGAAAAATGACATGAAGGTTATCTCGGGAATCATTTGGAACCGCTTAGATAAAGGAATGCCGCTTCAAATTGATGCCACTATGCAATACACGCTAGGAAAAAACAGTGAAGGAAAATGGTGGGGAGCTATTGATCTTAAGGAGCAAAAAAATAATTCCCCATATAACTCTTATCTTCATAAGGGCTTACCGCCTACACCAATATGCAGTCCAAACATCGATTATATTGATGCGGCATTAAATCCGGAAGAGACTGACTGCCTTTTTTATCTCCATGATCATTTCAAGCAGATCCATTGCGCCGAAACCTACGAAGATCATCTTCAAAACATTAAAAAGTATTTGAACTGATATAATTCAGACTATGCCTTTTTATATATATGCTTGGATCGGAGCTGCAGTATCAGGTTTATTTGTTATAACGGCAAAATTAACGAGCAGGCATTCAATTTCAAATCCCTGGTTATTTAATTTTTTACTAACTGCCGTTACTTTATTGTTTACGATCCCGCCAGCTATTTATTATCATGCAACTTTACCAAACGGATGGACACTAATTATTTTAACGGCTTTTGTTGCAACTCTTAACACAATTTTTTACATTTTCTCCAATGCCAAACTTGATGTGTCAGTATTTATGCCGCTTTATAATTTTAGAAATATCTTCACACTTTTAATTGGCTTTCTTTTTTTTGGTGATAGGTTTCCAACATATAAATTATTCTTTGTTGGTCTCATTGTTATTGCTGGAGTTTTGACTTCCTTAGATGAGAAATTTACTCTTAAATCATTTTTTAAAGTCACGATTGCGATTGGTATATTAACGGTTTTATTTTCAGCAATTAATAGTGCTTTAACAAAAGCAGTTTTAATGAATAATAGTTTGTGGACAACCAACCTTTGGATTGCAGTAATCAATTTTGTTTTTCTTATTCCTACAATAACATTATTTAAAAAAGATATAAAAAAATTAGATTTGGCACATATTATGCCTGTTGCATTAATGGGGATATTTTTTACTGTAAGTATTTTTGCCGCCAATAAATCTTATGAAGGTAACTATAGTATTGCTTCTTTGATAATGGTCATGCCATTCTCAATGATCTTTGCATTTTTATTTTCTATTTTTGCACCAAAGTTGCTTGAAAAGCATACTTTAAAAATTTATGCAATCCGTTTTTTATCAACCGCAATTATGATTTGGGCGGCGATTCAGTTGACGAGATAAGTTGTGACCCATCAAATACGAAATTGGAACAAGTTAGTTATTGATTGAATAAATATGCGTCATTTGATAGACTATAGGTTATGACTCCTGAATTTAAAGGAAATTTTGCTCAAAAAATTGGTTACCATATTGTATCAAGGACAGGAAATGCGTTGATGGCAGGAATTGATGCAACCATCCGAAAAAATAACGAAGTGGGAAAATATTAGAGAAAACTATGATTTCTCATATTCCTTGAGAATGATTAAAGATGCACGAAGTCCAAATAGAATGGCTTTACAAGGTTGGGCTACTATTTATTGTGGCAATGGTCGCTTCAACACTTATTGTAAATTAATATAATTTGTGAGGCCAGGCAGAATCGGACTGCCATCAGATCTTTAGAAGAGATCTATTCTATCCGTTGAACTATGGCCTCTTGGAGCCTGGACGCAGATTTGAACTGCGGACCTGCTGTTTACAAAACAGCTGCTCTACCGCTGAGCTATCCAGGCAAGCTAAAGTGC
>JANLIS010000019.1 GCA_024653985.1 Candidatus Roizmanbacteria bacterium | reverse complement strand
TGTAGCCTGCTTGTTTTAGAAGAAGAGAGATAGAAGCGGCAGTAATACCTTTACCGATTCCTGAAATAACGCCGCCGGAAATAAATATGTACTTCATAAGTTTTTAATACTACCAATAAACCAATACTACAAATACTATCAATAAATAATTAAATAAACAAATAATAAATCAAATCATTGGATTATTAAATCATTTATTTGTCGGATTGATGGCATTGGTAGTATTGGTCGGATTTGTTCCTAATGTCCATGCACTCCATTTACACTTCGGATAATTACCACATCCGTAAAATCTTTTTTTTGTCTTAGTAAATTTTACCACAACATCTCCCTGACAAAGAGGACATTTTCTGTTTTTAACTACTTTTACAATAGACTTGGTGTATTTACACTTTGGATAATTCGCACAGGCAATAAATTTTCCAAAACGGGAAAACCGAGATATTAGGTTACCGCCATCTTCAGGACAAATACCCTTGATGTCATCTTCAACCTTTAACATTGAACTATCTTCCTTTCTTAATTCAAGTTCTTTTTTAAAAGGTGTGTAGAAATCCCTTAAAAGCTTAATATAATCTTCTTCCTTATTGGCGATCCTATCCAAACCGTCTTCCAAATTCGCCGTATATGAAAGGTCAAAGATCTTTGGAAAACTACTTGAAAGATAATCACATATTGAGGTACCAATGGAAGTGGGTATAAAATAGCGTCCATCTTTCTCGGTGTAATTTTTCATTTGTATCAAAGATATTATCATCGCATATGTTGAAGGACGTCCAATACCTTTTTCCTCCAATGTTTTGATAAGTGAAGCTTCGTTATAACGAGGAGGAGCCTTACTTAATAATGCTTTTTCTTCAAGTGTTTTTATATCTATTGTCGTTCCTTTTTCCAACATAATTACAGTTTGGTGATTTGCAACATAATATGGATCAAAAACCTTTAAAAATCCATCAAAAATCACCTGTTGCTGCTCACTTTCAAAAAGATAGTTTTTGTCGGAAACTATTGTTGCCTTAACCGTCTTTATTTGGGCCTCTTTCATCTGGGTTGCAATCGCTCGGTTAAAGATCAGAGTGTATAGTCTTTGGTGATTAACCGTCAACTTGGATTCTTTTTTACTTTTAAACGCCGCCTTTACTTCTAGTAATTTTGTCGGCCTAATTGCCTCATGAGCTTCTTGCGCAGATCTTGATCGTGTCCTAAAACCCCTTGGCTTTTCCAGTGCGTATTCCTTTCCATACTTTTTTTCAATATATTCTTTTGCTGGAAAAACAAAGCGGGCCGATAGGTTAAATGAGTCGGTACGATGATAGGTAATTAAACCTCGCTCATATAGATCTTGTGCCAAACGCATTGTTTGCTTTGAAGAAAAACCGTTTTTATAATATGCATCTTGTTGCAACAGAGACGTTGTATATGGAGGCATTGGATAACGGGGGGCAATGGATTCGGCAACTTCAGATACTTTATATTTATCGCTCAAGCAATCTTGTTTGATACTTTCTATATTATCTTTATTGATCGTTGTCTTTGTATATTGATAGTCTCCGGCAAACAGTTTTAATGTATATTTTTGCTCATAAAGAACGCTGTCTTTAGAAACTAGTTTTGCTTTAATATCTTTCTCGCCCGCCGAAGCCTTGGCGAAGGAGGGATCGAACAGACCGAAAATTTGAAAGTAATCTTCTGATTTAAAGGCTTTTATCTCTTTTTCCCTCTCAACTATCAATCTTAAAGCAACTGTCTGTACACGGCCGGCAGAAAGCCAATTTTTACCGGTCTTTTTCCAAAGAAGCGGAGACAGTTCATAACCAACCACTCTATCTAAAATTCTGCGGGCCATTTGAGCCTTAACCAGATCAAGTCTTAATGTTTCGGGTTTTGCCAAAGCTTCAGCCAATGCTTTTGAGGTAATTTCATGAAATACGATACGTTTGAGAGATGAGCCTTCTTTAAAGCCAATGTTTGGCCAATCTTCATTGATGTAGCCCAGAATATAGGCGATGTGATACGAAATCGCTTCTCCTTCACGGTCTTGATCTGTAGCAAGGATTATTTCTTGATTTTCAAGTGCCAGCTTTTTTAGTTGGGTAATGATCTTTTCCTTATTAGGGATAGGTTCCAGGTCTGGCTTGAAGTCATGTTCATAATCAATGGCGATCTTGCTTTTAGGCAGATCTCTTATATGCCCCATCGAAGCAAAAACAAAGTAGTTATTTTCTTTGTCCGCCGTAGCCTTGGCGGAGGCGGATCCTTTTAAAATATAGTTAAAAGTCCTTGCTTTAGTTGGAGATTCAACAATAATTAACGCCATATATCAGAAAAATAATAAATTATAAATAACAAATATCAAATAAATACTAAATTTTTAAATATTAAAACCTAAGTATTATCTCAAAATATCAGAACAAGTTCATTTATTCAACTTGAATAACGCATCTTTGCCATTTTTATTCTCAAGCCAGGAGAGATGTTCCAGTGAAAAAGAATCCGTAACAGGCTTTTTTCAGAATTAAATAAACTATCTTTATAATATTTTTTTAATTTAGCTTGAGCTGTGATAACGCCTTCGGGATCGCTTACTCTCAATATAGAAAATTTGTCAGCTTGGTATTCAATTCCATATCTGATAATTTGAACGGCCAGAATACTAAAAAATATTGATAATAAACCTGACGAAAAAATATTTAGTTGAAGCAAATGTATAAGTTTTACACCCAATGATATAGTTACTCCTTCAATAATAATTGCTTCCAGATTATGCCAAAGCAGATGATGACCGGTTTCATGAAGAACAACCCACTCCATTTCGTCTTTGTTAAATAGCTTTCGCATTTTTTCCGAAATTATCAATATTGGAAAAGGGTAAATTCCTCCCATCATTGCATATGGTCTTTTGTCGTGAAAAATCTTTATATTTTTTAACACTAAACCGGTTTTATATTTGATGGTATTAATTATCCATTTATCAATAATTGTGTTTGTTTTAATTTTTGGTCCAACAATTAACGAAGCAAAAGTAACTAATTGAAAATAATTTACAGCGATTAAAAAAATTAAAATAAATATAATTAATGAAAATGTCATTTATAAAATTTAACAAATAATAATCATTGAATACATAAATATATCTTGATAATTGAACACTACATTATAATGTTATAATGTAGTGAATTCATATTCCAAAAGTTTTTTTCTTTTCAAGGCTGAATTTATTTTTCCAAGCTATTTCCCAGTTAATTCCTACTTTCCCTGGGGCAAAGATGTTATTAAATATTTCTTCTAAAAAGATTTTTACTTTGTCTATTTTAACTATTTGCTTAAAAGTTGGAACAATTCCCTCGCTTTTTTCCATAAGTAAAGCGTATTTTGCTACGGTTGACGGAGAAACTTTCAAACGATCACAAATATTGTAATATTCTATTTTTTTAATTAATAGATAAATAATTGCTACTCTTTTAGCTAACATTATTCTTTCTGCCGGAGTTAAAAGATCAACAAATATTTTTCTAAACTCATCTTTTGATGATTTGTTTCCAATCACTTCAAATAATAGATCAAATAGTTTTTCCAAAAGATCGTCTGATAAAGTAAAGCGTGAATTTCTAACCATACTACATCATAATGTTATAATGTAGTATTCCTGTCAATCGCTTATAACCTACAAAACGTGACCTTTGGATTGTTTTAAAAGGAAATAAATGAAGATATACACTCGTAAACTATGTAGCTAGCTTTTCCAAAACCAGTTTCAATATTTTTGATGATTTTTCTAAACTTCCTTTTACTTCAAAAATAACCTTCCCTTTGATTCTCGTTTGAATGATTTGAACATTTAACTCCGGGTATTCTTGCTTAATTATTTGAATTACTTTTTCTGTATTTTCTTTATTAATATATTTACCAATGCTTTTTACCTGGTAAAGATACTCTCTTACTGCGCTTTCTGTTTGTCTGACGGTGTAATTTTCTCCCAAAATTTTTTCGTATAAACCTATCATCTGCTTTGTATCGTTGAGACGGGATAATACATAAATATGACTGGAGCTGATCGATTTGGAATAATAACCATCCACGACCACATCAGGCACTTTTTTGAGTCGTATAAGGTGACAAATGTACGAGGGTTTATAGCCGATCTTGTTTGAAACGTCTGTGATCCTAAGATTTTTTTCTTTCATCAGATATTCGATTAACCGATATTTTTGAAATATATCTTTCTCGGCTTTGATCTGATTGACTAATGAAGAGAGATCCTGAATCATTGAATAATTATACTACCCTAACGTAAGACTTTCCCAGTTTCTTATAAAACTCAACCTTTCCCTTAATTTTTGAAGATATTGTAAAGTCTCTACCTAAAATCGTTCCAACTCCAGGATGAACTTTAGTACCTCTTTGACGAATGATTATGTTTCCAGGATTAACATCTTGACTTCCAAACATCTTAACACCCATTCTTTTTGATTTGGAGTCTCGATTTCCTTTTACCGTTTTTTGTGCTTTTGTATGAGCCATATCTCTAAATAAATTTCTAATTTCTAATTATTCTAATTGACCTAAATAATGACCAAAGTCCCATTGGGAAATTGGGATTTATTTAGAATAATTAGATCAATTAGGTTAATTTATACCTTGATTATCTTCAACTTTGTCAGCTTTGCCCTAAATCCTCTCACTTTTCTTTCTCTTGATTTTGCTTTGAATCTGGCAATTCTTATTTTCTCTCCCAACACATTATCTATTACTTCAGCACTAACTTTCTCTTTTAAAAATGGGGCTCCCAACTCAAAAGTTTTTCCTTCATCATCAAACTTTAATAGAGCTTCCAATTCTACTTTTTTACCTTTTTCAACGTCCATTAAATCAACAGTAATCTCCATACCATCTTTAACAAGATACTGTTTTCCACCTGTTTTAACAACTGAATACATAATCATAGATATAAATTATACAAGAAAATAATTTGTAAGCAATTGAATTTATTTGTAGGGGTCGGTTTTATGCCGACCTTTTTTTATGGTATAAGCGCAAATCCTATAAGCAACGCAATTACCGATGATCCACCATAGGAAATAAATGGCAAGGTTATTCCGGCCACAGGCATAATTCCCATATTCATACCGAGGTTGATTATCGTTTGAGAGACAAAGTATGTTAGCATTCCTAAACAATAAAGAAATCGTTTTTGATCATCTTGTGATTTTTGATAATAAAAATGTATCGTCCTTTTTACTAAGTGAATGATGATTATCGTAAAGAAGATCAAAACAAAAAATCCGCCAAAAAAACCAAATTGCTCTATAAGCGACGCAAAAGCAAAATCTGTCGTATTTTCCGGAAGAAAAAATAATTGGGATTGCGTCCCCAAACCCAATCCCCTTCCAAAAAACATACCTGAGCCGATTGTTATGACCGCTTGTATCATATTATATGCAGATCCTTGGACATCAAGATGAGGACTAATAAAACTTAATATCCTGGCCTTTTGGTAGTCCTTCATTATCAGCCAACCTAATGGCGCAAAAACAACTAAAAGTCCAATAAGATATCCTAAATATTTTTTTGAATAATTTGAAAACATCAAAAGAGCAAAAAAAATGAAGAAATAAACCATGGCGTTACCAAGATCTGGTTGTTTAAAAATTATAATAAAAGGGATCAGAAAATAAAGTAAAACTTTAATAAAGTTTAAAAAAGTATTGCTTAACAGCTTTTTTACCGTCAATATTTCTGCAAGAAATAAAATAAAAAATACTTTAAAAAACTCTGATCCCTGGAAATTAAAAATATAAAAATTTAGCCAACGCTTAGAACCTTTCACTTCTAAACCAACTATAAAAGTTATTATCAAAACTGCCACAAAAAACCAATAAAAAAATTTACTGTTTAATCTAAAGAAGTGTGTACCTATAGATCTCAATAAAAAGTATCCAGAAAACCCGACGATTAAAAAGATAAGCTGTCGTATAAAAAGCTCTTGGCTCAAACCGAACAAATTAAATAAGCCGAAGACCGAAAGAAAGATCAGAGAGAATATATTCATTTTTTATTGAACCTCAATTTTATCTCCAAAACCTATTTTTTTTGCTAATACCCTTTTCGCAATATAATTTGTGTCTTTTTCAAATTCCTTAGGCACTATAAGATCGATTTTTTCATCTGTTTTTAAGCCTTTCAATTTTCTTTGCGATTGAATCTCACGAATCAATTCTCTCAATCTTCCCTCTTTTTGTAATTGTTCTTTAGTTACTTTTACTTCTTTTTTAGGATAATGAAAATTATTATTTATGGTTATATTTTTAATATTTAATTCCTTCAAAACAACGTCCCAAACTTCGTCAGATACTGACTTAAGGTTAGCTGTTATTTCGGCTTTTATACTTAAATTGGCCAACGGAATTCTTACCTTAACTCCGGTTAACTTTCTCTCTGCCTGACCAGCTTCAACTATCTTTCGAACTAATAACATTTCTTCCTCTAATTTCGAATTTAGGATTTCAGATTTCGGATTTAAAATAGGCCACTGCTCTAGATTGACTGACTCTCCGCCAGTCAGGTTCGTATAAATCTCTTCTGCAATAAAAGGAATAAATGGAGAAATAATTATTGATAAATTGACTAATATGTAATATAAGGTTTCATAAAAATTATTTTTGTCAGTATTATCATCTGAATTGACCCATACACGATCACGGCTTCTTCTGATAAACCATGTCGAAAGATCGCCAACAAATTTTTCTATTTCCAAAGCGGCATCCTTTGCACTAAATTCCAATAAATTTTTTTTAACTGATCCAATCAAACCGGTAAAGCGACTTAAAATCCACTTATCCAAAACATTTTTTGATATTGAAGGAGAAGAACTTGATTTGAATTTGTCTAAATTTGCATATTCAACAAAAAATTTATATATATTCCATAGCATTAAATAAAACTGTCTTCTGACCTCATCGGCTTTTTTATAACCAAAAAGCATATTATCGGCTGGATTATGGCGGGCAAACATCCATCTCATCACATCAACGCCGATCTTATCAGCCCCTTCATTAAACTCAATCGCATTACCCCAGCTTTTATGCATTGGTCGCCCATCTTCACCAAGTTGGGTTCCAAATCCCAAAACCCGTTTAAATGGTGGTTCATTCTCCAATACAGTTGATTCAGCTATCATTGCATAAAACCAGTTTTTGAACTGACCAGGAAACGATTCGGTGATAAAATCAACAGGGAACCATTTTTTCCATTCTTCTTTATTTTCAAGATATAAAGGCTGACTATGATTATCTTTGGAAATTGTTGAGTAAGGGACAATGCCGGCGTCAAGCCAAGGATT
>JANLIS010000018.1 GCA_024653985.1 Candidatus Roizmanbacteria bacterium | reverse complement strand
TGTTCCCCCGTCTTCATATCTTTCAAAACTACTTTTTCAGTTGTTATCTCCTCTGGTCCGATGATTATTACATAAGGAATTCCTTTCTTGTTGGCGTATTTAAGCTGTTTGTCTAATTTTTCTGTTGGGACGGGATAAAGGATCGTTGAAATATTATTTTTCCTTAACTCGTCAGCAATGATCAGAGAATTATTAAAAAGACTTTTATCAAAAATTGTTACCAAAGTTTTAGCAATGGTTGAGGAAATGTTAATCATTTTTCGTGATTTGATGACTTCAACTAGTCTTTCAATACCAAAGGATCCACCAGTTGCTGCGACTTCTCTTCCAACAAATTTACCAATGATATTATCATATCGACCGCAACCGGCAACTGATCCAACGTCGCCTTCTAATATTTCAAATTCCCACACAGGGCCCGTATAATAAGCTAATCCTCTGGCAATAAATGGGGTAAAACGATAAAATTTTTTATCTAGCTTAATGGTCTTAAAATAATCAAAGATAGTTTCAAGTTCATTGATCGCCTCTATAGCCACAGGAATATTAGCAAGTTGTTTTTTTAATTTTTCCAATAGTTCTTCTGTCTCTCCGGTCAAAGTAACAACTTCCAATATCTTTTCAGATACTTCTGGACTAATTTTTCTTTTCTCGATCAATTCTTTTTTGACCCTCTCTCTACCAATTTTGGGTAATTTATCAATAGAGATACATATGGGAATAAATTCTTTTTCTGAGGCTCCAGCAAATTGAATAATCCCGCTCAGTAATTTTCTGTTATTGATATTAGCTCGAAATTCTTTAAAACCAATGTTTGTCAAAGCTTCAATCCCCATTTGGATAAATTCAGCGTCACAAATAACTGAACTACTACCTATCGTATCTGCGTCACATTGTGTAAATTCTCTAAATCGACCTTTTTGAGGTTTCTCGCTTCTCCACACGTTTTGTATTTGATATCTCTTATAAGGAAAAACAATATTATTTATATTTTCGGCGACGGTTCGACACATTGGCGTCATAACATCATATTTAAGCATGATATCTCGTCCGCCTTGATCTTTAAATCTATAAAATAATTTTTCGGCTTCGTCACCCAATTCGCCAACAAATATATTGCTGTTCTCAAGAGCTGGAGTTTCGAGTGGTTCATAACCATACTTCTCAAATACTTTTTTAAAAATATTAATGACGTATTCTCTCGTTTTCACATCCTCAGCAAAGTAATCTCTGAAACCTGCTAATTTTTGAACTTTAATTTGATCTTCCATATTCGAAATTATATCAAAATTTTAATTATATTTTAGCTTTAAATTTAAATGTTACACCCTAATGTTACGGTGTAACATTATATTTTGAAGCTATAGCCCTCTTTCCTTCTTACGTTCTAGGGCTAATTTCGTTTCCCAAGCCGCCGTCCAGTTAATTCCAGGACGCCCAGGATAAAATATTTGACTAAATATTTCCTCAAAAAATAACCAAACTTTTTCTTGCTTAACCATACCTCTAAGGGCTGGAACAATCCCTTCACTTTTTTCCATGGACAATTTAAATTTATTTACGGTTGTATTGGAAACTTTTAGTGCCCTGCAAATCATCCTGTAATCAATTTCTTTTAGTAGTAAATATATAATTGCAATTCTTTTTATGATCATGATTCTTTCTGCCGGAGTCAAAAGATCAAAGAGTATTTTGTTAAACTCATCTTTATTCTCTGTTTCACCCAATACTTTATAAAAAATGGAAAATATCTTTTCATAATCTTGCGCTTTAAGTTGTAAATAGGATATTCTTACCATGTTACACCGTAATGTTACAGTGTAACAATTTATTTGTCAGTCGCTTATAACCTACAAAAGTAAGTTTTTGGGTTGTTAAGGAAGGAAAAAAATGGCGATAGATACTTTATTAATTTAAGCACGAATATATTTGATAAATTGTATAAAATCCAATAAATCAATTACTGATAAACGGTGGTTTCGAGTTTTTCGATTCGTTGATCATGATTTTCAATCATATCTCTGTAACCAATAACTACTTCAATATCTTCTCGAAGTTTAATAATCTCACTAAGAATACTATCTTTAAAACTGACAAGATCATCCCTAGTAGCATAGTTTTTCAAATCATCTTTGGTAGCAAATCTTTTTCCATCTTCTTTAGTTAAAAAACTTTTTAAATCATCTTTAGTTGCAAAATTTTTTGCATCTTCTTTTGTTAGAAATGTTTTAGTCAATGCTTTTTTAATTTTTTTAATATCTGCATCAGTGATCATAGTGTTTAAATTAAAACAAATAATTAATAATTATTCAATCATAAAATACTATTAAACATTTGTCTGCTGATTATAACCTACAAAAGTGGCTGTTTAGTTTGTTAAAACAGCAAAAAAAAGATGAAAGACATCCAAGTATGTTGGGTCACTTATTCAAGAATAACTATGATATTTTTTATTTCTTTATTTCTCCAAATCTTTAAGCTTATTTTTGTTCCAGATTTTAATGTTGAAATTAGGTTGTAAATAGATTGTTTGTCAAGGTCTGTAATTATTCGACTATCAATTTCGGTAATAACATCCTCTTCCCGGATATCAGATTTTTCTGCCGGTGAATCTTTAATTACCTGGGTGACATAAGCACCTTCAGTAAGTCCATTTTGATCAGCTGTTTGTTTGTCGATCATTTTGTAATAGATACCTATCAAGGGATAATCAATTGCTCGTGATGGTTCTGTAGATAAGGTATCTGATGTCTGTTTTTTTATTAAAGGTTTGCTAGGAGTCTTAAAAAAATAATTTAACAATCCAAATTTTTGGATGACCACCACTACCACAACTATTCCCAATAAAACCAACAGAAGTTTTTTCATAACTATTTTGTTAATAGTTCAATTGCTTTTTCAAGTTGTTTATCAGCTTCCTTAGTAATTGTATTACCTTCTTTAATTTCATTGACAATTTTGATTTTTGGCTCAATTCCTTTACTGTTAATCCAATCGCCGTTTGGTAAAACCCATTTGGCAACAGTCACGTGTAATCCGGCCCCTTCCTTGAGATCCAAAGCTTCCTGGACAGATCCTTTTCCAAAGCTTTTTTCACCAACCAATTGTGCTCGATTATAGTCTCTGAGGGCACCGGCCAAAATCTCTGAAGCCGATGCTGAACCTTTGTTGATCAATACGACGACCGGAATATCTTTTAGTATTCCGATCCTTGAAACCCGATATTCTTTATCACCGTACAAAGTTGCCTCCTGTTTGACAACAAGTTTTCCCAAAGGCAAAAATTCTGATGCCAAATATACTGAGCTGTCCAAATATCCGCCTGGATTATCTCGTAGGTCAAGCACGATACCGGTAACCTGTTTGTTTGCCCATTTACCACTGATGTCCTGGACGGACTTGTTCCATTCATCATTCGTATTATCTCCGAATTGGTTAACCTTAAGGATTGCGATCTTTTTTTCATAATTAAGTTCAACTGAAGCGACGACAATTTGTTGTCTGACGATAACTACGTTGACCTCTTTACTGTTCCTTTCCAAGGTTAACTTAACCTTGGTATCTTTCGGTCCCCTAATTTTTGAAACCGCCTGGGAGAGTGTCCATTTATTTGTAGGAACATCGTCGACCTTATTAATATAATCTCCAGGTTTTACTCCGGCCTTTTCAGCAGGAGAATCTTTCAACGGAGAAATGATTATGATACGGCCATCCTTTAATCCAAGCTGCGCACCTATACCCTCGAACTTTCCTCCAAGATCATCTTTAGTTTGCCTGTTTTCATCTGGTGTCAAGAAAAACGTATAAGGATCATCTACTGACGCTACCATACCTTTGATGGCGCCCATATACATTTTTTTGGGATCTAATTTTTTTTGATCAACATATCTTTCCTGTAATTTACTCCATGTTTCCCAGAAAAGGTCAAAATTTACATTAGGATTTTGACCAATACTTATCGGATTTGAAGAGGTAAAACGGCTTTTATATTCCCCTAACTTATAGCCGCTTCCAAAAATAAGAACAATGAATGACAGCAATAAAAGAAAGTTGGTTAGCTTATTGTTTTTCATTGATAAAAGTAAATCATACCTGAACTGTTGAGTATAGTACAATAGGAAAATTTTGCTTTAATGATCTTTTTATAGTCGTTTATGTTTTTTAATTGCGCATATGGAATTCCAGAATCTTCGGTTAACTTAGATAGGCTCAAGAAACCCCTGCAGCCGAGAGCCTCAGCTTTAGATCTATAATACGATGACATATTTTCACAAACTATAATACTGTTAAAAACATTTTCTGAGTTAAAATCACGATCCTCGTCGGCATAAAAAGTTTTCCCTCCAAAACTTTGACCAATATTTTTACCCGGAAATTGCTCTCCTTTGTCTACCTCTATAGATATTTCATTTTTTTTGATCTTATTTACCTTGCCTTTAAAAAATGAGTTAATTGTATTTTCGGTCTCTTCCCGACTGAGTATAGTGATGGTCCCATCAGAATGATTTATTTCCTTGATCAAACCCGAATATTTGGAAATTATCTTTTTTGTGGAAAAAATTCCTTTATTGACGGCCAAAGTTTCATCCTTTTCAATTGTTTCACCAACAAACTTTTTTAGATAATGAAAAATCTTTTGAGGAGAAACATTTAGATTTTTTGCAATTGAGATACTTACTTCTGACTCCGTCTTTTTTTTCAAAAATGGAGTTTCAAAATCAACATCCTGACCTTCCTTCAATAGGCAATGATCAGTAATAGTTAATGGAACGGTTATGAGCATAACAATTTATTATATGAAGAAAAAATGCTCAACGCAAACCCTGATAAGAAACGTAAGGAAGCAGAGCTAAATAACGAGCATATTTTAACTCTTTGGTTAGCATTCTTTGATGTTTGGCACAGACATTGGTTTTTTCTCTATTCAAGATCTTCTTTCTCGGTGTGATAAATTTTTGCAAATTATCGATGTCCTTAAAGCTTGGATCAGCCTTAAACTGACAAAAAAAACATTTATTCATATTAATTAGTTTATAAAGTTTATAATGTCTATAAAGTTTATAAAGTATTTGACTTTATGAACTTTAAGGACTTTAAAGACTTTAGGCTCAAAACGGGATATCATCCGGGTTGACCGTCTCCTCTTTTGATGACTCCATTTTAACTTCTTCCGACTTGACTGCAACTTCTTCATGTTCGGACATCGTCTCTGATTTTTTATCTGTCGAAACGGTTTCTGACATTTTCTTTCCTTCTCCGAAGACGATAAAATCATCAAGGACGATTTCCGCGATCGTTCTTTGAATGCCATCCTTTCCTGTAAACGTTCTGTATGTCATTCTTCCTTCTGCAAATACTTTTCGACCTTTATTCAATAATTTTCCACAAAGTTCTGCGAGTTTTTGCCAAGCAACTACTCTGTGATATTGGACCTCTTCTTTGGTTTGACCGTCATTAGTCGTCCAGCTTCGATTGGTCGCAATGCTAAATGTGCATACTGCGGTTCCTGCCGGCGTATATTTCAATTCTGGGTCCCGTGTCAGATTTCCAATCAAAACAATTCGGTTTAACGATCGGCTCGCCATAATATTATTCCCTGACTAATAATAGATATCTTAAGATCTTTTCGTTCAAATTAAATTTATTTTTTAATTCTAAAATATTTTTCTTATCGATCTCAAACTGAAAATTAAAATATAAAGCTGTGTGATTTTTCTTTATGGAATAGGCTAAAGTCTTTTCTCCCCATTTTTCCTCTTTAGTGACCTTACCTTTGTAGGATTCTATCAGATCCTTGATATTTTTTAGTTCAGTCTCTTCCTTGGTTAAAAAAGTTAGTTCATATTTCATATATTTATCTGTAATATAATACTAACAAACATGAAAAAAATCAACGGTAAAGTTTTTTCATTTATAATTTGGTTCATAGTTATTGGCATATTGGTCTATTCCAGATTTATAAATCTTGACTGGGGTCTGCCATATCCAATGCATCCTGATGAACGAAATATGGTAGCCGCAATTCAAGGGTTGAAGTGCGAATTTTCAATTTTCAATTTTCAATTTTCAAATCTAAAGGAGTGCTTTAATCCACATTTTTTTGCTTATGGACAGTTTCCACTTTATTTGGGCTATCTAATTGCTTATTTCTTAAAGCTAGAAGCAACCATTAGTTTGAGGATAATATCAGCAATAGCTTCGATAATTAATGCTCTTATTTTATTAAAGATAATTAAATCTATAATTTTTAATTTTCAATTTTCAATTTTCAATAAATTTTCAAAATTTAATTTTCAATTATTTAGTTTGATAATTATTATTTTTTCACCTTTCTTTATTCAATTTTCACACTTTGGCACGACGGAATCTTTGTTAATGTTGTTTTATAGTTTGATTGTCTATTTATCAATGCTAATGTTTGAGCGCCGTACAACTGCGTCAGTTGTATGGCTGGCTTTAGTTTCTGGGTTGGCAGTAGCAACGAAAGTTTCTTCAATAATATTTATTATTGTTCCGCTAATTACTATATTATCTAGTCTACGATCGTGGGATAGATATAAAAATCTAGTTAAATTTGGAATGTTGACAATAATTTTTGTGGTGTTATTTTCACCCCACAATTTCATAAATTTTAAAGATTTTATTAGCTCAATGAATTATGAATCAAACGTAGCCTTAGGAAGGTCTTTAGTTTTTTACACAAGGCAATTTTTTAAAACACAACCTATTTTATTTCAGTTTGAAAAAGTATTTTCATATGCTCTTGGTTGGCCAGTATTTTTAATGGGACTTATGGGTCTAATTGGAGCTAATTGGAAGGACAGGAAAACAAATTTACTGCGTTTTGCATTTTTAATATATTTTATTCCCAGTGCAATTATTTATGCAAAGTGGAGTCGGTTTATGGCGCCGGTGTTTCCATTAATATTAATATTTTCTGTATTGTTTTTATTAAATCTTATTTCCAAACTAAATCATAAATTCTGGATTCCCGCCTTCGCGGGAATGACAATGTTAGCAATTATTCCTGGAGTTGCCTATCTTTCGATTTATCAAAATCAGGATGTGCGTTTTCAAGCATCAAAATGGATCTATAAAAATGTTCCGAATAATTCTTATATTCTTTCAGAGACGGCCAATGTTGTTGATATCCCTATTAGTAATGGAACAATGGAGCAATTGAACAATTATAATGTTATTTCCTTTAATTTTTACGACCTTGACGAAAATAAAGTTCTCCGTTCGGAGCTGAACAATCATTTAATTAAGGCCGACTATATTTTTATTCCCTCAAGAAGGGTCTTTGCAAATCACCCGGCAGAAAGATATCCGATCCTTGGAGAATATTACAGATATTTATTTAACGGAAAATTAGGATATGAAAAAGTTGCTGAGTTTGAATCCTTCCCAAAAATTTGTTTGCCCTTCTATAATGAAAAGTGTCTGTCATTTAATGACGAAAACGCAGAGGAAACATGGACAGTATTTGATCACCCGGTTATTAGGATATACAAGAAGATTAAATCTTAATCGTTAATTATTAATTGTTAAAAAAACTGTTAAATATTAAACAGTTAAAAATAAAAACATTTAATACTTAAAATTTAATAATTATTTAAAAATTAAGATTTAAGAATTAACAATTTGTTGTTAGAGTTTTTTAATTGTGTAGGTATCTCCCTTATCTTCAATCTTAAATCCGGCTTTCTCTATCTTTATTCTTAAACGATCTGAGGCATCAAAATCTCTTTTTTTTCTAGCTTCTAATCTTCTCTCAGCTAATATGATTATGTTTTTGTCAATTTTTTCTTCAGTGATATCAATTAACTTTAAACCAAAAATTTTATCGAAATCCATGAGTAAGAAATATTTTTCTTCATTTGAAATATCAGACTTAATCATATCCCACATAACGGCCACGGCTTGAGGAGTTTGCAAATCATTTTGTATAGCATCCTTAAATTGTTGTTGAAAGGCAATTGACTTATTTAATAGTTTAGCGAGTTTTTTATTTGACGAGTTTGAATTTTTTAAACCAGAAACAATTTCTTTGAGTCTGTTAAAAGCCTCTTGGCTAGCCCGGGCAGATTGCCAAGTAAAATTCAGTGGCTGGCGATAGTGTGATTGTAAAAATAAAAGTCGAAGAGAAATAGGATTAATTTTATTTTTTTCTAGATCGTCAAGCTTATAAATATTTCCTAAAGACTTGCTCATTTTTTGGCCGTCAACCGTCAAAAAATTATTATGAACCCAATACTTAACAAATGGTTTACCGGTTGCTCCTTCTGATTGGGCAATTTCATTTTCATGATGAACTGGTACATGATCTATTCCCCCGGAATGGATATCAATCGTCTCTCCCAAGTATTTCATACTCATGGCGCTACATTCTATATGCCAACCGGGAAATCCTTCTCCCCAAGGTGAGGTCCAATGCATTGTATGGTCTGAAAATCTCCCGACCCTTTTAAACCATAAAGCAAAATCGGCCGGATGTTTTTTTTCTTTATCAACATTGATTTCATCACGAACAGCTTGAAGCTTTTCTTCAAGTTTTTGACCTGATAATTTTCCATATTTTTTAAATTTTTTAACGTCAAAATAAAGCGCCTCCTTAGTTTTATAGGCAAATCCATTTTGTATCAATCTATTGATTAATTGAATCATATCTTCAATATGTTCAGTTGCTTTACAAGTGATATCAGGACGAATAATATTTAAAGCATCAGTCGTTCTAAAGAAAAAATCGGTATAGAATTTAGCAACATCCCAAACTGTTTTCCCATATTTTTTTGCCCCTTTTTCCATCTTATCTTCTCCACTATCATCATCTCCCGAAAGATGACCGACATCGGTTACATTCATGACATGATTGACTTTGTAACCAAGATAAGTCAAGGCACGTTTCAGTACATCATTATTTGTATAAGTTCTCATGTGACCGATATGGGTAAAATCGTACACGGTTGGTCCACAGGCATAAAAAGAGACGTTGGGAGTATTTAAAGGAACAAATTCTTCAATCTTCCGCGATAAAGTGTTATAGAGTTTCATAACAGATCAATTGTAGCAGATTTTATTCAGTACGTGCTTTAACAAATTTTTTATTTTGTCCATAAAAAAATGTAAAAATGACGGCAAAGAAAGCAAATATTGCCGCAAGGTTAAATGAATTAACAATTCCGTACAAATCGGCAACCATTCCAAGAATTATTGGAGCAAGTGCGCTAGAAACTGATGCAATAAACGAACTTATTCCAAATACTTTTTCATAAGAACCATGATGTTCATTGGTTTCAGTAACCATCGTAGTGCGGATAGGAGATGTTCCCATTGTTAATGATCCTAGAACTATTGAGAACAATATTATAAAAAAAATAGAATTACTGTAAGCAAGTGAAATTATAAATATAACCATAAACAATTCGGCAATTATAAATACGTTAGTATTTTTGAATCTGTCAGTTAACCTCCCAAGCCCCATTTTCCCTATGAGATTTCCTATAAAAAAAGCTGTAGTAAAAGCTCCTAGTATAGAAGGATTTATGCCTTTATCTAATAAAAGAAAGGGAAGAAAAATAAAAAGCGCAGAGCTGGCAAGATTATCAAAAAAATTAACCAACAAAACCAAGATAAAATTTTTATTTCTTAATATTTCAATAAAATTAATATTTTTTTTATTATTTGTTCTATTATCTTTGTTTATACCCTCCTTCTTGTTATTAAAATAAGAGGTCAAAAAAAATACAAGCAAAATAATTGAAATTACAATATATATTGACGACGTTTGCCGCCAGCCAATTGAAAAAGCAATGAATGATATAAAACCTGAAAGACAAATTCTTCCAAATTCACCTGTAGCCATAAAATCGCCCATAATTCTTCCTTGAGCTTCCTTTTTTGTCAGATTTGTTACCAGCGAGAAAGATATTGGATGAAATGCGCCAAAAGCAACGGACATAATTACAAATGAAAATATTAAAAATAAATATGAATCTGATAGAGAAGTAAATAAAAAGCCCAATCCATAAAAAACAACGGTATATAGTAGAATCTTCATCGCTCCTAATCGACTACTTAATTGACCAACAGGTAAAGATATTAATATTCCAGATAAAGAAAAAATTGAACTTAAAATACCAACCTGAGTTAAATTCAAACTTAAATCTTTTGCGATAAACGGTAAAAGTAAAATAATACTAGCTAAAAACCCGTCATTAAAAAAATGCAAGACAAAAATTTGGGTTAGTTTGTTGTGCATAAAGTTTGTCCACCATAACTTACTTCAAGTCTTTTCACTACTATTCGTAGACGACTTGAAGAGCGTTATTTGGTGGACTTAAGAATCTCTAATTCCTCATTATTCGGAAAGAGTTTCTAAAGTCGGAGTAGGCAGACTTGAACTGCCGACCTCAGCGTCCCGAACGCTGCGCTCTAGCCATCTGAGCTATACTCCGTATTCGAGAAATGAATACTACCAATAAACCAATACTACAAATACTACCAATGAATAACCAAATATACAAATACTACAAATATTACCAATCCGACCAATAAATTTATTAATAAACCAATGATTTAATTATTTAATAATTTGATTATTTGTTTTTTATTTATTGGTAGTATTTGTTTATTTGTAGTATTGGTAGTATTAAATTTGGTCAAATTACTGCTTCCCTGAAGCTGGTTTGTTCTCCACGTGTTGTTGTTCTGAAGATTTTTTTCGAGCCATTACTCCCCTCTTGGCTTTTCCTGTTGGCATATCATCTTGTTGTTGTGTCTGTTTTTTTTGCTGCTCTCTCCTTTTTTGTTCATAAGCCTCATTTGCTTCCTGTTGTTTTTTTTGCTGTTCGGACATATTTTTTCTTTCCAAAATTTTTTCATCTTCCCTCTTCACACTTTGAAAATATCTACTTCTTAAAGCTTCGGCTTGAAGTTTATCTTTATCTTGGAATCTATCATTTAATTTTTTAAAATCGAGAGGTGTGTGGTCCTTACCGCGATTAATAACCTCCGCGGTTTTTCCTGTGTTTGGCTCTCCGCTAACCGCGGAGGTTTTTGCTCCATCAAATGGGTTTACTATTTGCGCCATTGATTTAACAGTTTTTTTGGCAGATGAAACGCCAAGCTCTGCCAATTGTTCGAAAGTATCGCTTAAGATCGTTCCTTTTGCCATTTTATTTAATAATTATTTAAAAATTAATATTTAACCTTTAACAATTTGTTCAAATTCCCAACATTGCCTTTCCCTTTTTACTCATTTTTTCCATTGACCAGGGTGGATCAAATGTCAGGTCAAGGGAAATGTCCTCATCCTTAACTCCCAACTCTTTTATCTTATCTCTTACCTGTGTTTCAATAAGAGAAAATAAGGGGCAACCAATCGTTGTCAGGGTCATGATTATTTTGACTTTGTTTTTGGTTATTTGTGTATCGTAAACCAAACCAAGATCAACTATCGAAATGTTCAGTTCCGGATCCATTACTTCGATTAATTTGTTTATTATTGCTTTTTGTGTTATTTTCATTGTTAATAAATTATAACAGTTGATATAATGGTGTTAAATCAAATATCAAAAATCAATTTAATATTTAATTTTTGATATAAATACATGACTACATATAAACTTCACTTCGTTCCCTTGGGAGGGATAGTCGGCGTTACAAAGAACATGTATGTATATGAAATGTACAATGATGACAAACTTAAAGATATTGTTATAGTTGACTGTGGAATAGGTTTTCCAAAAGAGCAAGAACTTGGAGTAGATTTTGTTATCCCGGATATCAGTTATCTGATGGATAAGAAACAGTTTATTCGAGCTATTTTAATCACTCACGGACATGAAGATCATACTTCAGCACTTCCTCTTCTTTATGACCAATTAGGACGTCCACCGGTTTATGCAAGTTTATTGACATCAATGTTTATTGAAAATAAATTTAAAGATAAACATAAAAAGATCCTGGTGAACAGAGTTGATTTTAATAAGGAATATGTTTTTGGTGATTTTACGATCTCTTATTTGAAAATGACCCATTCTATCCCCGATACAACTCACATAATAATCAAGACCCCGGTCGGAACGATTTATCATGGGTCTGATTTTAAATTAGATCTAACTCCTCCATATGGACCAAGCCCTGATTTTTATAAGATTACAAAAGCAGGTCATGAAGGGATATTGTGTCTATTATCGGATTGTTTGGGGTCAGAAAGAGAAGGGTTGACACTTTCAGAAAATATAGTTGGTCAAACGTTTGAGGACGAAATGAGAAAGACCAAGGGAAAATTCATAATGACGACATTTTCTTCGAACATTTCACGTATCCGTCAATGTGTTGATTCAGCGATCAAATTTAACAGGAAGATCTGTTTTTTGGGTCGGTCAATGAGAGAGAATACAAAAATTGCCGCCAGTATCGGTTATTTGCCGATACCTCAAAGTTTATTTATAAAAGAAGAGGAAGTCGGACGTTTTCCAGCTCAAAAAATATGTTTGATCGTAGCTGGTTCACAAGGGCAGTACGGATCAGCCTTGTCAAAATTAGCTGATAGGCAGAATAAAAATATTGCCATTAAGCCCGGTGATAAAATAATTTTTTCGTCTGACCCAATTCCAGGTAATGAAAATGGCGTCTACGAAACCATAGAACAGTTGGTCGAAGAAGGGGCCGATGTTGTCTATACAGACATAGCAGACCAACTTCATTCATCTGGACACGGAAATCAGGAAGACCTCAAATTCTTGATAAGATTCACCAACCCAAAATATTTTATTCCAATTGGGGGAACTATAAGACATCAGAAACAATATGAAAATTTGGTCGAACAGTTGGACTACAGTAAAAAAGATGTTTTTTCATTAAACGAAGGAGAAACAGTTTGGTTTGTTAAAAATAAGGCATATAAAGGTGATAAAGTAGAAACAAAAAATATTTATGTTGATGCCTACGGTATTGGTGATGTCGGCAGTGTCATATTAAGGGATAGAAAAACACTTGCAACAGACGGCATCGTCTTTGCAATTACAGTTGTTGATAATAAAGGTTTGCTTATCGGTAAGTCTAAGATATTTTCACGAGGGTTCATTTTTGAAAAGGACGAAGGCAGGTTATATATACAGGCGGAAGAGGTAATTGAAGACGTCTTTAAAATAAAAAACGATAAGGCCTTTGATAAGGGAAAGATGCAATATGACGTCATAAAGAACCTTGAAGAATTTTTTAGAAAAGCTACAGGAAGAAAGCCGTTGATCGTAGC
>JANLIS010000016.1 GCA_024653985.1 Candidatus Roizmanbacteria bacterium | reverse complement strand
GATTCCTCAGCTGCTTGCCTACCCACATCAGGGTCACCTCCACTTCCTAAACCTTTGGTCAAATTTTCACCTATTTGGATCTTTACGCTAGCTTTATTATTAAGAAGTGCCTGGGCATCGGTATTAACGGCAATAAATTCAACTCCGTTAATCCCACCTTCAGAGACCATGAAAGACAATGCATTTCCTCCTCCGCCACCAACTCCGACTACTTTTATTCTGGCCGCCTGCCCAGCTCGAGGTTTAATTAACATATTATGGAATAAACTGCTTAAAAAAATTCTTTAAGCCGTCAACCGAATTACCAAGTTTAAAATCCTTTAATATTTTACCAAAATTCTTAAAATTATCTTTATCAATAAAAACATTGTTTTTGCCATACAATAACAAACCAACTGTCGTCGCATATTGGGGATCGATTATCTCATCTACAAGACCCGATACTTTCTCAGGGAAACCTATTCTGATTGGAAGACCTACAACCCTCTTACCTGTTTCCAACATTCCAATCGTCAGTGCACCACCACCGGTAATTACAAGTCCTGACGGAATTTGTTGTCCAAAACCGCTTTTTTCAATTTCTTCAAAGATCAATTTAAAAATTTCTTCAAGTCTGGGAGCAACTATGCCGTCTACAAGTGTTTTCAAAGAAACTTCTGTCAGGTCTTCCGGTAGATCCAATTCTTTTAAGTTTATTTGCGGAGTTTTTTTCTTTTCTCCTGAAAAGGTTGTGTTTTTTCCCAAATTTTTGCTTAAAAAGATTTTTATTTTTTCTGCTGAATCAAGAGATACCCTCAACCCGACCGCAATGTCGTTTGAAATATGACGCGCACCGATCGGAATTGATGTTGAATATGAGAGAGCTCCATCAACATATATCGAAAAATCGATCTTTCCTCCTCCTATGTCAACTAATACTATTCCCAATTCTTTTTCTGTATTTGTAAGGACAGCCTCTGCTGAAGCTAATCCAGAAAAAACAAAACCTTGATTTTCAATTCCCAAATCGCTTAGAATCCTTTCTTGGTTCTTTAAATTGGTGGTTGACGCGGTAATAATATGTGTTTCTACTTCTAATCGTACTCCGCTCATACCGATGGGATTTTTTATGCCCGACTGCCCGTCAACAATATAATCTCTCGGAATAACCTCTATGATTCGACGGGTTGACGATAGCGAAATAGCTTTAGCAGCTTCTATGACTCGTTCAACATCTTCTTCATTTATCTCTCCCTGAGGATTGGAAACAGCCACAATTCCATGAGAGTTCAAAGAAGATATGTGAGGCCCGCCGACGGCAATAAACGCTCTGTTTATTTTGTGACCGGCCATCCTTTCCGCTTTTTCGACACTTTCTTCAACGGCGTCAGTTGCTTCTTTAATATCGACGACCAATCCTTTCCTTACTCCTCTAGCCGTGGTTGTATTAAAACCGATTATCTTCAGTTCATCAGTTTCAGATGAGCTCATCCCAACAACGGTCGCAATCTTGGAACTGCCTATATCGATTCCGCAAATTAAGTTATCTGCCATAACGTTAGTTTATAAAGTTCATAAAGTTTTTAAAGTCCTTAAAGTGTTTTACTTTATAGACTTTCAGACTTTATAGACTTTAGAACTGGATAATCGGTTTATCAAACCTCAAGTCAATTTTTTTAAACTCTTTGCCTTCAATTTTGAACTGCTTAATGATCAACTCTAATTGATAATTTTGAGTATTATTATCTTTACTATTACTAAAAATGATCTGCTTACCTTCAATTAAATTAAATACTAACATATCTTGTCCTTTGATATCAATAGTCAATGCCGTAAGATTTATTTCTTTCAGCTTTTGAACAAAAAATAATGCTCTTTTTATATCTTCATAATCGATCCAGTCGCCAGTCTGAAAAGATCCGCTGTTCAGTTTTTGGTAGTAATTTATCACCGGTAAATATTGCGGAACATCTTTTGTTTTTTTCAATATCCTCCCATCACATGACAACTCAAAAAAACCATTGTTAACAACCAATGAGATACAAGGTTCATAAAAAGATACAGAGATTTTTAAACTACTTGGCCATATCTTTTCAACTGTTGCTATTTTTATAGGGTAGTTGTCTTTTACTATTTTTTTAGATATTTCATCTCTATTGGCAAATATCAAACTTTTATTTATCAACTCCTTTTTATTTGATAAAGAAAATTTTTTATCCGAAACAATCTGAATATTTTTAATAAGAAAAAATTGATATACAAAAAACACCGCTGCAAATGATAATGAACAAAGAAGTAGGAAAAAAATAAAAAACTTAATCCTGATTAAAAATTTCGTCAATGAGGTATTTAGAGACATTTTTTTTATAAAATTTTGATAAATTTTTAAAATTACCTTTGTAATAATCAATTTTGTCTACCATTTGAAAGACTAGTCTTAATAATTTTTCGCTTGGCGAGATCTGATGGAATATTTCTCCGCAACCAACCTTCGTAAAAATTTCTGCATGATGTTGTTGTTCTCTGCCAGAAGACCAAGGTAAAGGTATAAAGAGTGCCGGTTTATTTAATGCCAATAGTTCAAAAAAAGTATTTGCCCCCGCACGCCCGATAACCAGATCTGATAGATTATAGACATAACCTATCTGACTATCAAAAAAATGTTTTATAAGGAAATAACGAGACCTCAGCTCCTCAGGTAATTTATTTTTTGTTTCTATCAGATCTTCATAATCGTGATACTCCTTTGTATCACCCACTTGATGAATAACTATAAACTTTTCCAATAAAGGTTCCAAGATCTTTTTAATATGTAAATTTACACTATGTGATCCCAAAGAACCTCCGGTGATGTAAATAACAGGTCGGTCCTTTTTTATATCAAATGGCTTTTCCAATATTTTAAAAACAGATGGTTTGACGGGATTGCCGGAGACAAAGGTCTTATCTGCCGGGAAATTATTTTTTACCTCATCAAAGGAAACAAATATTTTTTTAGAAAAAAAACTTATCAGTCTGTTTGCTAAACCTGGTTTAATGGTTTGTTCGTGTGTAAAAACCGGAATTCTAAATATATAACCCCAAAAAACTACAGGCAAGGCAAGGTAGCCGCCAAAAGACATGATCTTGTCTGGCCTATACTTGTTGATAATAAAAAATGCCTGAACAAATCCAAAAGGGATCCTGACAAAACTAATAATTGATGATACAGAGATTATTCTGTTCAACCGACCTGCTTCTATCGAAACAAACGTGAGGTTTTTTTTACTGATCTCTTTATATTCCAAGGATAATGTTCTTTCTTTATCTGTTGGATATTTTCTTCCGACAAAAATCACATCTACTTCCTTCCTAATTTTTTCAAGTTCCTCTATTAAGGCTAAGGCGGGCGCAAGATGACCCCCGGTGATTAATAATTTCATATTTATATTATACCTTCACTCTCTTCTCTATGTTCAACATAATTCCGATCAAAGCAAATGATATCAGTAGGTTGCTTCCTCCATATGATAAAAATGGGATGGGAACACCAACAATGGGAAAAAGTCCGGTCATTCCTGACAGATTAACGATAAACTGTAAATTAAAAAAAGCAAAAATCCCTATCAATATCAATCTTGCGAGCCTATCAGGAGCTAATCTGATTAGATGATAGATTTTATATACAAAAACAAAATATAAAACAATTAAGATCAGACCACCTATAAATCCATATTCTTCCCCAATAATTGCATAGATCGAATCTGTGTGAGCTTCCGGTAAAAACAGGTACTTTTGACGTGACGCCCCGAATCCTCGCCCAAAAAAACCACCTGAAGATAAAGAGATAAAAATTTGGTTGATATGATATGAAATTCCCAGCGGGTCAACTGCAGGATTCAAAAAAGCCAACAAGCGGTTAAATCTATATGGTGACATTTTTATTAAAAAATACATTCCTATAACCGAACCACCAAATATATATACGAAATCCATGAACCTTGCTCCGGAAAAATAATAGATGATCAGACTTATTGCGAATATTATTATTGCTGTACCCATATCCGGTTGTAAAATGATCAAAAAAACTAAAAAACATATCAACGAAATAAAAGGCAAAAATCTATTTTTTTCTTTGTTGGAAAACCAAGATGATAGATAAATTATCACAGAAAATTTTGCGAGTTCTGTTGGTTGCAAGCTAAAAAAACCTAGATCTATCCATCGCCTAGCGCCCCCTACCTTGGACCCTACACCAGGAATAAGAACTATCACCAATAAAATAATTGTAAGGACCAACGAAACAAATGAAAGAAAATAAAGTTTTTTATAATCAATAAAAGAAAAGATTGCTATCACAAAGAGACCTAGAAAAATCCAAACACCTTGTGATTTTAAATAATGCAAGCTGTCACCAAAAACTCTTGAACTGTTTACTGCCGATGCTTCAAAGATAAAGATCAAACCAACCAATGATAAAATTATTGGGATTGTGATTAGTGGTAGAAAGAATTTGTTTCTAATAAATAACTTTTTAAACATTAAATATATTATAGAATAATTTTAAATGAATTATTTTCCTGTTAATGTAGTGGTTTGATTTATCAAACCTTGGATAATCATTTTTTTAATTTTCAGCGCCTCTTGACAATAAGAAAAAGAAGAAGTAAAATTGCATCGTATGTCCGTTCATAATGCTCATGTACAAAATATAAATGCCAGTATAAGTATGCGGGAATATACCGGTACGGATAATTTAAATGTAACGATGTGTGATTTGTATTTTCCAGTTTTTACTCCTTTTTTAAAATGCGGGGAATTTCTTAAGGAAAGTAGTTTTTGCCGCATTACGGGAGTAGCCTGTCTTGCCTTTACCGAACACACAGCAGTTGAACAGTTTAAAGCAAAAAAATCTAAGTCTTCTAAATCTACTTCATAAACGCAATCATTAGGCCAAAGATAACGAAGACAATTGAGATCAGCCACAAACGCATAATAATTTTTGGCTCCTCCCAACCTTTATGTTGAAGGAATAAATGAAACGGAGCGACCGGTAAAAGTTTTTTATTAAAATATTTTTTACCAATAATTTGGATCAATGACGATCCAATTTCGATGATAAAAACTCCTCCGATGATAGGTAGTGCAAATGCCTTTCCCAAGACCAAACCGATCACGGCAAATGTTGCTCCAAATGACAGGGAACCTGTATCACCAAGAAAAATTCTCGCAGGATAAATATTGAAATAAAGGAAAGCGATTAATCCGCCTATCCAAGCTGCAAGAAATAATGAAGTCGGTACATCAAGAATCGCTCTTGAGATCACCCAAAAACCGAATAACGCAAAAAGTAAAATACCACTAGCCAGCCCATCCAAACCGTCTGTGATATTGACGGCATTGACAAAGGAAATAATAACAAATGAAGAAAACAAGATATAAAAATATGAGATATCAAAAACTCCAAAAAAAGGAATATAAACTATACTTATCTTTAAATTAAAAAAAAGCATGTAAGATATTATTAGCGAAAGTATAATCTCAATAATTAGTTTATGCCTGAACCTTAGTCCAAAAAAATTACTTTCCCGCCAAAAAAATATCTTTTTATAATCATCTAAAAATCCTAATATTCCAAATGATAAAAATGCAAAAATAATGACCAAAATTTCTGAAGAAGCTGATGGATAATTACTGAAAATATTCTTTTTGAACATTGAATACATAAAAATAAAAAAGAAAAAAACAAAAACCGTCGTCAGTAAGATCAAGATTCCTCCTCCAATCGGAGTTCCGCGCTTGTGTTTATTGAAACGATCAAAAATAGGGGTTGGCTTATTTAAAAAATCTTTGGTTTTTTGTTCTTGTCTTTGAAATTTTAATCGATAAAGAAAATCAATAAAAGGAACGATCAATATAAAATTGAGGAGGAAAGAAGCAAAGACGGCGAATAAATATGTTGACATAATTGTATTGTCATCCCCGCGAAGGCGGGGATCCAGACTAAATTTTCATGATCTTAGGTACAAATATCATCAAGGCAATAATAGTTGCGCCAATCGCATAAATTAGCATCGCTGCCGCTGAAACATCTTTAGTGATCCTAATATCCTCTCTTATCTTTGTGTCAATAGCATCGCTAGCCGCTTCAATTGACGTATTAATAGTTTCAATTACCAAGCCAACCGTAATTAAAAAAACTATTATTAAAAATTCAGTGTAAGAAATTTTTAACCAAAATCCCGTTCCGATCGATATCAATGACAAAAATAAATGAATTTTATAATTTGGCTGGGTTTTCAATGCCCAAATTAATCCGCGAAATGCGTTTTTAAATGAAATGGTGTGTCTTTTAAACATAAAATATTTTTTTTAATTCTCCAGCAACCTTTTCTGAATCATGGCGTAAAATACTTCGGTATAAAATATCCGATGAGTTTTTTTCAACTTTTTTTACGTCAACCAGGTCTTTTTCAATGATCTGGTAACCGTTCTTATTCAGATCATTGGCAACTTTAACCTCATTATACTTCTTATAGCTCGCTAAAATCTCCTCGGAAATAGCGCCATTGTTAATTAAAATATAATCGGGTTCTTTTCCCAAATATTTAACCAAGTCTTTTACGTGATCTGATGCCTTATAGTTCGTTGTTTGTCCTGACTTGGTCATCATATTCATGATGTATATAATCTTAGCTTTACTTTTTTTCATTGCCTCTTTCACATCATTGACCAAAAGGACCGGAATTATGCTTGTATAGAGATCACCTGGTCCTATGACAATGTACTCTGATTCTTCTATACTTTTTATTGCTACAGGATTAGCGTTCCCCTGCGGCTCTAGATAAGCGGTTTTTATACGTGATTTTTCCGAGTGGTTTTCATCGATCAAACCTTCTCCTGTTATCTTTTGACCGTTTTCATATTCAGCAACCAGGTGCAGTTTATTAAAGGTGACAGGAATTACCTTACCTTTGGTTTTAAGGACATAAGATGCGGTATCTATTGCATTATCATATGAATCGCTAACCTTTTCTAATGCGGCCAAAAAAATATTACCAAAATTATGTCCTTCTAGGTCTCCCTTTTCAAATCTATACAAAAAAAGTTTTCTCCAAAGTAATGGTGCGTCCGAAAGTGCTACCAAACATTGACGCAGATCACCTGGCGGTAATATACCTAATTGGTCTCTTAGGCGTCCTGTTGAACCCCCGGAATCCATCATAGTCACGACAACTGATAGGTCCAATGGATATTTTTTTAAGCCGGAAAGAACTACAAACGTTCCCGTTCCTCCTCCAATTACAGTTATTTTTTTCATATTTTTAAATTTTCTTTTTCCTCACCATTCGCCAAATAGGTTTTATTTTCGATGTCATATTTAACTTTTTCTCCTGGTCCGATCCAAGATTTTTTTCCGATCTTGACACCAGGAAAGATGGTTGAATTTACACCTATCTTTGATAAGTTACCGATTATTGCTCCTAGTTTATTCATGCTGGTATCAACTTTTTCTTCATTGATATCCGATAAAATTTTTTCTCCATCAAACTTAAGGTTGCCTGTCACTGCTTGGGCACCAAACATCACATCATTATCCAAAACCGAATCGCCGACATAATTTCTATGTAACAAAACATTGTTGCCAATATAAGAACGGGCAACTTCGGAAAAAGATCCGATCAAACAATCTTCACCGATCTGACTCTCCCTTATTAAGACGTAATCTCCGATAACTGTATTATCTCCAATGAAAACGGGTCCAACAATTTTTGAAAAAGCACCTATTTTTACATTTTCTCCTATCACAACCGGACCAATTATAAGAGAGCTTTCGGAAATTTCTGTTTTTGGAAATACTTTTTTTTCTTTGATTGATAATAGGAAATTTTTCATCATTGATAAGACATGCCAAGGATATTTTAGACCGAACCAATAAGAATCATAGTCTAAGAACGATTGCTTCAAGTCACTTTTCAATATCTTATTGATCACAATTTCATATCGGTCATCTTTTTGAGTTTTTACTTCAGAGAAGTGTTTTAATAATTCATCTATGTCCGCATAATAATCAAAAACCAATTTAACGGTGGATGACGGTCTTTTATCTTTATCAGGTTTTTCGATTACCTCAATAATTTTTTTATTGTCGTCAAATTTAAAATAACCTCCCGGGAAATACTCACTAAATTGCTTGCCGACCATTATTAATTTGTTTCCCTGGTCGACCAAGGAATAAAGTTTTGAAATAATAGAATAGTTTATCAGGTCACTTCCATTAACGATCAATACTTCGCCTTTTAAATGATTTTTTACAGACCAAACGGCACCAGCCATACCATCGTAATCCTCTTTTTGAATAATAATTTGCACCCCTTTTATTTCGTTATTGTCTATCAATCGTTTTATGGCCGTAGCATTTGACTTATTAGCAACTATTGTCACTAAGTTAGCATATTTAAGCAGTTGTTCTATCTGATATAGGATCAAAGGTTTATTCAAAAAACCAAAAAAAAGTTTGTTCTCCAGTGGCCAAAATCTGGTACTGTCACCACCTGCCAACACCAATATGTTTCTTATCTTTCTCATCTGTATATTTTATCAAATTAAACTTTTTTTATCACTCCACCCAATTTGCTTATTTTTTCAACAAAATCTTCATATCCCCTTTCCAGTATCGATGCACCATTGACAGCAGACTCCCCTTCGGCAAGAAGTGCAGCGCAGGCTAGCGCAGCTCCGGCTCTCAAATCTGCTATATTTAGAATGGCATTATGAAGCTCTTTTACTCCGTGAATTTTTATTGTTTGCTTATATAATCTTTCTTTTTCAAAATTAAAATGATAAAACAATTCAGGGTTTTCTATGTTTACTTCAATAAAATCTATATCTGCTCCTAATTTTTTTAATTCGTCAACATATAAAAAGCGATTTTCAAAAACACGTTCATGAATTATTGATGACCCTTTTGCCTGTAACATTAGTATTGCCCAACTTGGTTGCCAATCGGTCATAAAGCCGGGATGGGGAGTAGTTTCAATGTCAGTTGCGATTATTTCCCCTTTATAAAAAAATCTATATTTGAAGTTTGAAATTTCTTCAACACCGGCACCTGTTTTTTTTATAATTTCCAAAAAAGAGTTTATAAGGTTTTTGCTTATTGGACCAATTGTCACATCTCCATGACTGGCTACCGCAAGCGTAGCATAGGTTACCAATTCATTTCTATCTGACATTATTGTGAAGGAATCTTTTTGCCTGATCTCATTACATTTGCTTATTGTAATCTTTTTCCCTTCTTCAGATATAAAGGCTCCGGCAGAATTTAAATACAAAATCAGATCATCTATTTCCGGTTCATTGGCAATATTGTCTATCTCCACCTTACTTTCTGTCATAAGTCCGATCATCATTAAAAGCTCTGTCCCTGTATGACTTGGCTTTTCGAAATGATAAGTTCCTTTTGGCTTATTAACCATTTTTGCGTGATAATATCCTGTTTCCGGATCATACTCAACTTTTATACCAAGAGCGATCAAACCTTTGATTATACGATCAATTGGACGGGCACCGATCCGACATCCTCCCGGATTAGGAACGAAGCATTCTCCGAAATGGTAAAGAAGTGGTGCGAACAACATAAAAGAAACTCTTATCTTCGAACCATTTACCAGGTCAACTCTGTTGCTTTTTAGTTTACTTCCATTTATAACCAAGGTGTTTTTTTCCTTAAAGTTTGCAGTTGCCCCTAATGACCTTATCAGTTCAATTAGGTCTAAGACATCATTGATTTTTGGAATATTTTTTAATATGACATCGCCTTTGAACATCAAAGCGGCAATGATTGTCTTCAAGGCCACATTTTTTGCCCCGGACAAAAGCACTTCGCCTTTGAGTGGCTTACCTCCCGTTATGATATATGAATCGGACATGAGTAAATTTCTAATTTCTAATTATTCTAATTGACCTAAAAAAATCCCAAATCACAATTGGATATTGATTATTATTTAGAAATTAGATCAATTAGGTTAATTAGGTCAATTTAAATAACAATAACCTCTTCTTCTAATTCTACTCCAAACTTTTTCTTTACCTTTTTCTTTATTATACTAATCAATTTCGATAGATCTTCGGACTTTCCATGACCTTTGTTGATGATGAAGTTTGCATGTGTTGGAGAAACAAAGAAATCTCCAACAGAAAAATTTTTGAGTCCAGCCTGATCAATCATTTGACCAGCCGATCTTCCATCAACGTTTCTAAAGAAACAACCTGACGTTTTCACTCCCATAGGCTGTGTTTCTTTCCTATACTTGAAAGCTGACTCTGCCCTTTTCTCTAAAACTGTCGGGTTAACTTTTTTTAATTTAAAGACCGCTTCGATTAAGATTTCTTTAGTTTTTTGTAAATTACTATAGTCATAGGAGAATTGAAAGTAATCTTTATCGACTTTTTTTCTTTTCCCTTGACCATCAATAAGATAAGCATATTCTAAATTATCTCCGAAGTAGCTGATGGGCTTTGTCCACTTGGAATTCATATATATTGCACCACCAACGGTCCCTGGCAAACCCTTATGATACTCAAAACCCTGGTAACCTTTACTGACCGTTTCGATTACTAAGCGTGACACCGGATATCCAGAAGATACTGACAATAGAACATATTCCGGAGTTTCCTTAATCATCTTCAATTCACTAAAACTATTTTTAATAACAAGACCGTTGATCTTTTGTTTGACTATAGCCATGTTTGAACCACCGGCTATGATAAAAAGCGGTAACTTGTTTTTTAAGGAAAATTTTTTTCCCATAATCAGATCATCCATAGTTTTTGCTTCCAAAAAATATTTCGCTGTTGTTTTTGTCCTCAATGTATTAAAAAAAGTTAAATCTTTGTTTTTCTCAATTTTTAAATTTAAAATTTGAAATTTATTTGTTATTTGTGATTTATTATTTATTATTTTGATTAATTCGCTTTTTAGCTTATAAACATCCCCCGCCCCCATAGTAAACACAGCGTCACCTTTCTTCAATATCGATTCTAATTTTTGAACTACCTGTTCCTTTGATCCAAAATAAGGTCCGTCCTCTTTTAAAGAGCGTCCCTTTATTAGATCAACTATATCCTGTGAGGTTACATCAAAAAATTTTGAGTTTTCTCTTGCGGATGCAAAAATTGGTAGAATCAAACTAACGTCCCCAAGGGATAGGCTTTCGCCAAATTCTTTTAACAAATTCTGCGTTCTTGAGTAGGTATGCGGTTGGAAAATTACAATAATTCTTCTATCTTTAAACCTTGCTTTGGCTGCATTGATTGTGGCGGCAATTTCGGCCGGATGATGGGCATAGTCGTCAAACAGATAGACATCATTGTTTTTATAAACCAGTTCAAATCTTCTTTCAGCACCGGTAAAACCAACTATTGCTTCTTGGATTTCGTCCGACTTAAACCCAAACTGCAAAAGCTGGACAATAACAGCCGTGGCGTTATAAATATTATGTTTGCCAAAAAGTAAAATCTTAAACTCTCCAACATTTTTTATTTCAAAAGTGGTTTCCTCTTCACTAATTTTGTAGTTAATTATCTGATAATCGGCTTTTTCCGATTCACCGTATGTTATTGCCTTTGATATATTAATACATTGTACTAAATTTGGATCGTCTATATTAGCAATTAATTTTTTGTCACCAAAAAATTTTTTAAAAGCTTTTTTTGTTTCTTCAATATCTTTATAAACATCGGGGTGATCAAAATCAATATTTGTAGCGATGATATAGTTAGGATTTAATAAATTAAATTTTGGCATTTTGTCTATAGGTGGATTGACACCATACTCGTCGGCTTCAACTACAAAGTATTTTTTTTCCTGAAAATCTCCCCCTTGATGTCTAGAAAAAAACGGGACACCAACTAAATAACTGGGTTTTTGTTTCAATCTATTTAAAGCGTAGACAAGCAAGGACGAAGTGGTTGTTTTTCCATGGCAACCGCAGACAGCAATTTTATTTTCAAACTGATCCATCAACTCTCCCAATAATTTAGCTTGAGAAATAATATTTATTTTATTTTTGACGGCTTCAATAACCAACAGATTATTTGTTCCGCCATGAGCGGCTGAATAGACTATCAGGTCGACACCTTTAGGAAGACTTTTGTAATCAAAGCCCTCCATCCATTCAATCTTATTATCTTTAAGAAGTTTGTCAGTGATAAATTCTTCCTCGATATCACAACCACTAACCTTTTTGCCCATTTTCTTCAAAATCACAGCCAAATTAGCCATCGCCACACCCTTTATCCCCAAAAAAAATATGTTTTTAGATTGTTCTAACATTGTTTTATTTAATTATACACTCTTGACGATAAAACTTAGCATTTCCCCATACTCGATTTTTTTATCGCGTCTAAACGAAAAAAAACGCTTTTTATCACAACAGGTGCAAAAAGGGAAATGATCAATATTTTTTGCAGGTAAACCTATTTCTTTTAATTGTAAATAATTTAGTAAAGCAAGGTTTAGGTGGAGCTTTCCCTTATGGCGGTGAAAAATTTTGTCGGCAAAGACTTCAAACTCTTCAAGAAATTCATAATATCGTTCATCATCAATATCATAACAACATTGCCCGATCGAAGGACCGATAGCGACCATTATATTTTCCTTTTTGCCTCCTACCTCTATGATCTTTTTGATCATTCTTTGCCCGAGGCGTTTGACGCTGCCCCTCCAACCTTGATGAGAAATACCTACAATTCCATTTTTCTTGTCAACAAACATCATCGGTGAACAGTCTGCGGTAATAACAGTCAAAACAGAATTATGATCTTTGGTAATGACTCCATCAGTTTCTGACACCCTTTCAACGTTGTCAATCAGGTTGGCACTAAATGTTGTGACGTTGACCGAGTGAATTTGTTCTGGAATGACTATCGTTTTAAAATTCGGAATATTTTCCCGGAAAAAATTTATTGAAGTATCGATATTTCTACCATCACCCAATGCCTTTGTTCCAAATCCACCAAAAAATATATCATCATTTATCAATGTAGAATAGAAAATTTTAAGATCAAAGTCGTAAGTTATCATAAAAATTGACCTAATTAACCTAATTGTTCTAATTGATCTAAATAATACCCAATAACCAAGATTGAAACTTGGACATTTTTTAGGTCAATTAGGTTAATTAGAATAATTAGAAATTTTTAATGCCTTCTCAACTGCCTCATATTCATCCCAAGGATACTCTGTTTTGCCTCTGCATAAACTTTTCTCATGAGCTTTACCTGTCAATACCACGACATCATTTTTTTTGGCAAGTTTGATCGCTTCTCTAATCGCTTTTTCTCTGTTAACGATCACACTGTAACTTTTTTCACTACAATTAATTAATTGATCGTAGTTGACCTTCGTAAATTTTTCTTTTTCCAATCCGGTGGCGATCTCCTGACAGATTTTAATCGGGTCTTCAGTTCTATAATCTTCCTCAGTTAGGATAACCAGATCGCACGAGTGTCCGCTTGCCTGGCCCATCAATGGCCGCTTGGTAAAATCACGAAGACCGGCCGAGCCAAATACATGTATAAGACGCCCCTGTTTTTTCAAATATATTTCTATAATCGCCGGTAAAAGTTGGGCTAAAGCATTTGGGGTATGGGCAAAATCGATAATCACCTTAAAATCTTTATCATAAACTAAATCCAATCTGCCTTTTGGCAATTCAAATGTTTTTAGTGCTTCCAGTATGATTTCTTCCTTTAAACCCAATTCTTTGCAGACCGTATAGGCAGCTGAATAATTATATTGATTGAATTTTGTCAGATCGGGGATATTTTTAATGTTCTTTAATATTTGATATGTATGCTTTATGTTTGGTATTTTATCCTTTATATGAGGGTATGATTCATCGTCCATATTGACTATCCCTATTTTGGCCATCTTGAGTAATTTGATTTTTGTCGATAAATATTCTTCATAGTTCTTGTGATAGTCCAAATGCTCGTGGGTAATGTTTGTGACGACTCCGATCTCGTATATGATCCCCCAAACTCTATTTTGGTCAAGAGCATGGGATGTAGTTTCCAAAATGAAATATTCATCATTGTTATCTGCTGACCGTCTCAATAATTTTTGTAAGGCAAAAGAGCTTGGAGTTGTCACATGAAAACCCTCAGCAACAACAGATGAAATAAAAGAAGTTTTTTTCCCGGCTGTCTTCAATATGTGGGCGATCAAGTGGGTTGTTGTTGTTTTTCCGTCAGTTCCCGTAACTCCAATTATCTTTAACTTTCTGCTTGGAAATCCATATAAGACGTTGGCAATTATTGCTTGGATCAGATGGTAAAAATTCTTCAATTTTTGCATATTATTGGGTTGGGCTAATATTATAGTACACGATCAAATCTTTTGCGATTTCAAAGAATAAAGGCGCAGCCGTTTCTGATCCCCAGATCGACGTTTGCGGCTCATAAATAACGACAAATGTCAGAAATTTCGGATCTGAGGCGGGAGCAAATCCGATAAAGGATGCTATCGTTTTTGACGCATCATAAAATCCTTTTATTGGAACTTGAGCCGTTCCAGTCTTACCTCCGATTGAAAAACCTTTAGGCCGATCCCATTTTGCCTCGGCGTTCTCAACTGTGGATACCAGCATTTTTCTTATAATATCCGATGTTGACCGAGAAATGATCTTTCTTTCAACTTTTGGCTTGATCTCGGTTGTTTTATTGTTAGAAACAATTTTTTGGACAATATACGGTTTCATTAGATCTCCACCGTTAATTATGGAAGCAAAGGCACGAATCATTTGTATTGGGGTGACGGCGATTCCTTGACCAAAGGTTACGGTTGCATAGTCAATTGGATACCAATTATTTTGTGGCTTCAAATAGCCACTTGCCTCTCCTTCCAGATCTATTCCTGTATTTTGGCCAAACCCGTATTTTTCCAAGTAGTTATATATTTTTTTGTTCCCTAGTTTTTCACCAATATAGACCATGCCGACATTTGATGACTTTTCCAAGATTCGAGTCATCGAGATTTTCCCTTCGTACTTGTCGTTCCACGTTTTAATATTATATTCGCCAACAGAAATCTGACCCGTTTCATTAAACGTATCGCTAGGTTTTATTTTCTTTTCTTCTAAAGCTGCCGCCACAATCAAGGGTTTAAAAACACTCCCAGGCTCATAGAGATCAGAAATAGCCAGGTTTTTGTAAAAATTTTCATTAAATAAATAATATTTTTCCAGATCATAATCCGGCAAACATACCAAAGACAATATTGCCATAGTTTTGGGATCGGCTGTAATAATACAACCTTTTTTAGCCTTATACTTTTCCAAGCCTTCCAATAGCCTCCTTTTACTTATTTCTTGAATGTTTTTATCGATTGTTAATATCAGGTCGCGACCATTTTCAGCCTCAACCCTTTGTTGTACTCCTATCAATATTGGCCTACCGGCAATATCTCTCTCTGTTTCCACGAAACCCGGCAATCCCCTAAGGTCTCGATTATAAAAGCCTTCTAATCCCAAATATCCGACATCTTCGCCCTCACTGTCTTTACCCAAAAATCCTAATATATGAGCTGAAAGAGAGGCTTCGGGATAAAATCGCTTGGTTTGATAATCAAAACCGATCTCCTTTAAATTTAACTTGTCAAGTTTTTCCTTTTGCTCCTGAGTTAAACCGCTAGCTATGGCTACCCAATCTTTTGACATATCTAATTTTGGTGAGATTGATGCTTCCTCCACTTTTAAACTTTCACTTAGCAAATGTAATAACTTATCCTTGTCTTTTACCTTTTTGGGTTCAACATAAAGCTGGTAACTGTTTTGATTAAGGACTAACGATTGGTCTTTTTGATCATAGATCCTTCCGCGGATCGGGTTAAGCTTATTTGTTTTTAAATATACGCTCTTGTTTGAAGGTGAATATAAAACCTGCAAAAAGAAAAGCCGAACAACGAGAGCTACATAAAAGGCAATGAAAATAAGAAAAATAAGTTTAATTTTCATGGACTATTTAACGTATGCGTATTTTAATTGATCTATATATTGAGGAGCTGTCGAATTTGTAAAACCAAATTCTTTAGCCTGCTCTTGAGCAAATTTTAAGGAACCGAGATTTGCCACTTCCTTTTCCAAGGTTAAGTTCACTTTATGAAGACTGTCGGTTTTCTTTTCGAAGTTATTAATTTCATCGCTAATGACAATGCCAGAAATTACCACAAATAGATTGGCAATAATCAATCCTGTCATTATCAATCCAGTTGTTTTTATAAATATATTTTTCATATTATTTTTTTGCCGATCAATCTTAATTTCGCAGATTTTTCAAAGTTTCTTCCTCTGCGGTTCATGATCGGTTTTTTATCTAAAAGTTTTAAACCCTGTGATCGTGAAAAATTCTTTACAATTCGATCTTCCAAGGAATGAAATGTAACAATAGCTATTTTTCCGTCGTTTTTGATTATTTTTGCCGCTCCGTCAAGACCTTTTTTTAGATTCTTAAATTCTTCATTGACCTGAATCCGTAATGCCTGAAAAATTCGTTTATAAACATTGTTGTCAGGTTCACCGATTGCGTGGTCAATACAATTTATTAAATTTCCAACTATTTCTAACTTTTTGAATGAACGTCTGACGACAATTTCCCGTGCGATCTTCTGCGAATTGATCTCTTCGGAATTCTTGGCAAAAACCTCGTATAGTTCAGCCTCAGATAAATGATTCAACAGATATTTGGCTGTCATTTCAGTTTTTAAGCTCATTCTCATATCTAAGGGTTCGTTTAGTCGCTTAAAGGAAAATCCCCTACCTGACTGATTTATCTGCCGCATCGATAACCCGAGGTCAAAAACAACTCCGTCTACTGGATAAAAACTATTCTCCTTAGCAATTTTTTCAATATCCCCAAAATTTCCCTCCACCAATTTAAGATCGCTCATCGATAATTGACTATTGCTTATCTGGGATTGATCAAGATCAAGCGCTAATACTTTTCCACCGGCATTTACAATCGCTTGACTGTAACCGCCTTCACCAAAAGTTGCGTCAACGTATAGCCCATCTTTCTTTATTTCTAAAGCTATCATTACCTGATCTAATAAAACTGGTGTGTGCATAAAAAAATTCAAAATTTAAAGTCAAAATTAAAAAGTTTTAATACTTTTGACTTTTTACTTGAACTTTTGCCTTTTGACTTCTAACTTTTAACTTTCTTTACATAGCTTTCCCACTTACTTGCTTCCCATATCTCAAAATGGTCTCCTACTCCAATAATGACGACTTTATCACTTAACTGACCATACTCTAATAAGTTTTTTGGGACTACAAATCGCCCTTGCTCATCAATTTCTAAGTAGACTAGCGAAGAAAAAACATATCGTCTGTTGTCCATATCTGTCGGTTGGAGTAAAGACGGATTTAGCAGTTCAGAAGCTCTTTTTTCCCAATCGTCCTTATCGTATCCGGACAAACAGTTTCCAAATCCTTTTGTTAGAATAAAAGTATTACCTTTTAAAAGTTCTCTAACTTTTTTTGGTAATAACAAACGTCCGGAACCTGAGAAATTAATTTGATATTCACCAAAAAACACCATATGATTCCATTATCAACCATATTTAGCAAGTTGTCAAGCGTATTTAACCACAAATCACCTAAAAATAAAGTGGTATACTTTCCTTGTGGAAAGATTATTAAAGAAAACCCAGGACTTCATATTTTCTAAGCAAAAAAGTATATTTTCTTCAGCCGTCCTTTTATCTTTTATGATCGTCCTGACAAGCCTTTCAGGGTTTTTACGCTACAGGATTCTTGCAGGTTACTTTAATAAGGAGGAACTTGATATATTCTTTGCGTCATTCCGTATTCCTGACATAATCTTTGAGATCCTGATAACAGGAGCATTAACTTCAACTTTTATTCCTATCTATTTAAGATATAAGGAAAACAAGAAAGAGCTTTCAGAAAATATTTCTTCGATAATTAATCTTATTTTTATTCTCTTAACTATATTTGTTGTTATTGTTTCACTATTTCTCAATCAGATCATACCGGCCTTAACGCCAGGGTATGACGTTGTCAAAATGGAAAAAATAATCAGTCTTTCCCGACTACTGCTCTTAGGCCAGTTGCCATTTTTCGTTTTAGGTAATTTTTTAACCGGGATTGGTCAAGCAAACAAAACTTTCTTTTTATCGGCTTTAGCTCCAATAATTTATAACTTAGCTATTATTTTAACGACCATTTTTCTTTATTCCACATTGTCACTTTTTGCTCCAATATGGGGTGTAGTTATCGGAGCCTTTTTTCTTTTTGTAATTCAAATTCCATTGTTTTTTAATTCTGATTTTAACTATCAATTTATTTTGAAAAGAACTAAGGGCTTAACAGAATTTATTAAAATGGTCATTCCGAGAGCTTTTACGGTGATCGTTGCCCAAATTGATGCTACCATTGACCTAACATTGACAACTTTTTTAGGTTCAGGTGCCTATACCTTTTTTTACCTAGCCCAACATTTGCAGTTGTTGCCAGTATCAGTGATCGGGATTGCCTTTGGACAGGCTTCCCTTCCGTATCTAACTGAGATGTTCCAAGAAAAAAAGACCGAGGAATTTAAAAAGATAATTTCGGATTCGATTTTGAACTTATTCTACTTGACCGTTCCGATAGCATTTTTTTTCATATTTGCCCGTACACCACTGGTGCGCTTGTTCTTTGGTGGTCAAAAATTTGATTGGGAATCCACGGTCTCGACCGCTGTTACTTTATCGTATTTTTCCATATCTCTACCTTTTCACGGATGTTATTATTTTTTAACACGCTGTTTTTATAGTATGCATGATAGTCGTACCCCCTTTTACGTTAGCATCTTTTCAATTCTAATAAATACCATTTTGAGCTTATCTTCTATTTTTATTTTTCATCTACCGGTTTGGTCTTTGGCATTGTCATTTTCAATAAGCATGATCTTTAATTCTTCTATCCTTTTTATAATTATTTCTTCAAAGCTCAAAGGTTTGGGACTAAAAACTATTTTTGTTGAGATAGGAAAGATGTTTTTTTCGGCTTTTCTCTCAGCTTTTGTCAGTTATTTTTCGATGAAATTGCTCGATGGATTGATATTTGACACCAGTCGAACTATCAATGTCTTTTTCCTCTTATCTGTCATATCGCTTATACATTTTATCCTATATTTATTTCTATCCTGGCTATTTAATATAAAAGAAATATATCTTCTGACCTCCCTCATTTTGAAATTAAAGGAGTATCAGAAAAAATTTACAGAGATTTATATTCAATATGAATGATGATAAAGAAAAATTATTGGCGATCGAGTCTATTCAGAAAAAACTTTTGGGAAAAAAATTAAGCTATAGAGAAATATATGCCGTGATGGACGAAATTTCACAAGAAAAACTTTCTGACGTCCTGACAACTTATTTTGTAGCTTCATCATTTAAAGAAGGGTATACTCCCCAAGAGCTTTTTTACTTTACCAAAGCCATGGTTGAAACAGGAAACAAGCTTAAATTTAAAGGGTTGATAGCTGACAAACACTCGGTCGGCGGGATCGCCGGCACCAGGACGACAATGATCATTGTCCCGATTGTTGCTGCCGCCGGCTTTAAGATACCAAAAATTTCTTCTCGCGCAATTACAACTCCTGCGGGAACCGCTGACGTCATGGAAGCAGTAGCCAAAGTAGAATTTACTCCCAAAGAAATAGCTAAAATCGTTAACAAAGTCGGTGGCTGCATCGCCTGGAATGGTAAACTTGGCATTGCTCCAGCAGACGACATTATAATTCGTGTTGAAGAACCGCTTGCTTTTGAATCGTTCGATAAGATCATTATTTCGGTAATGGCAAAAAAGGTCGCCGCCGGTACGACACATTTGGTCTTGGATATACCCATAGGAAAAACCGCCAAAATACACCGTTTTTCTGACGGAGAAGAAGTGGCAAAAAAATTCAAAAATTTAGCTAACCACTTTGGAATAAAAGTAACATGTGACGTAAATGAAACTCTTGAGCCGGCCGGAAGAGGTATTGGTCCGATTTTGGAAGTTAGGGATGTTTTGTACGTTTTAGAACAAAAAACAGATCGACCTCTGCGTCTAGAAGCGAAATCCTTGAGGTTGGCAGGAAAATTGCTAGATCTTTGTTATAAAGAGAAAAAGATCAAAAAAAACGGTGAGGACGAAGCAAGAAAAATTCTTGAATCAGGAGCTGCCTTAACAAAATTTCAAGAAATTGTAAAAAACCAAGGAGGCGTTCATAAGATCACTTCCGATTCTCTGGAATTAGCTAAAAATAAGTTTGATGTCAGATCTTCTAAATCTGGTAAAATTAAAGATATAGATAATCATAACCTGAACACAGTGGCAAAGATTTTAGGTGCGCCTGATGATAAAAAGGCAGGAATATATTTATTGAAAAAACTTGACCATTCCGTCAGTAAAAACGAGGTCATTTTTACATTATATTCAGAAGATAAATATAGATTAAAGGAAGCCGAGGCAACGTTAAAGAATTTGCCGATATTTAAGATAGAATAAGAAATTATTAAATCTTAAAAGTTAAATGTTAAATAAATATTAAAGATTAAACGTTTAAAATTTAAAAATTAATACGTTTAATATTTCTTTAAAAATTAATATTTAATCTTTAACCTTTAAAAGCTATGAAAAAAATCAAGATATTGTTGTTTCTGTTTATTTTAACTTCAGTGTCATTCTATCTCTTTTACCGTGAGGGTTCCCTTCCCGTCAATAAAACAAATACTGCCACAAAAGTTTTTTTGATCAAAAACGGCGAACCGCTTGATACGATAGTCAACAATTTGGAGAGTGAAGGTTTCATCCGTAACAAGATCATCTTTTATTTGATAGTAAAAAGACTTGGGATCGAGAGAAAGATTCAGGCCGGAGAATTTCAATTGGCTTTAAATATGGATGCAAATGAAATTGCCAACAGCCTTACTCATGGGACATCTGACAGTTCAATTACCTTAATTGAGGGAATGAGGAAGGAAGAGATGGCGGAGATCATCTCAAAAACGCTCAATATACCAAGCATAGAAATAGTAAGAAAAACTAATGAAGGGTATATTTTCCCGGATACTTATATGGTTCCAAAAAATGCCACGTTTGATACTGTCTATTTGATCATAAAAAATAACGATAAATTTGTTAAGGCTATTCAAAACATCAAGAAAAAATCAAAGTTGACCGAAAAAGAAGTATTGATCTTAGCTTCACTTGTTGAACGCGAAGCCAGACAGCCAGCAACCAGAGAAAAAATTGCAGGAATTATATTAAAAAGATATTTGGCTGATTGGCCACTTCAAATTGATGCGACCGTTCAATACATCCTTGGCTATCAACCGTCTGAAAAATCTTGGTGGAAAAAAGAATTAACAGAAGATGATCTTAAAATTGATTCACCTTATAACACTTATAAACGTCCGGGTTTGCCTCCCGAACCTATCTGTTCCCCATCTCTCTCCTCGATCGAAGCTGTAATTAACGCCAATTCTAATACTCCTTATTGGTATTACATTACCGATCCCCAGGGCGTCATGCACTATGCGGTAACGCTTGAGGAACATGAAGCGAATATAAATAAATATCTTAAATAAGAATACTGTTTTTATTGCATCTCAACAACATAAATCTGCTTGACAAGAAGAAGAAGTAAAATACTCCAATATTATGAATATCCAAGAAATTGAAGCAGCCATTCAAGAGGGTAAAATTTCTTATCAAGATTGCCTAAATATTGCACGAACTTTAAAGTGCTATGAGGGAGCGGCTCAAGCAATTAATCCTGGAACTCAAATAATGACCGATCTGCATAATGTAGATCTAGCAGACTGCACTCATGAAAGATTAGAAGCTGGTGAAAAACCCTTAACATCACCTAGAGTTATGTTGGATTATTTTCCTAACCCAAGAGGCGAAATTCCATCGCAGTGTTTTGGATGCATAGTCTTTAAACCTGCTAAAAAGAAACTAGAAGCACTCGCTAGAAAGTAAGAGTTATTAAATCCAATCTTCAGAATTGTTTCTATCTGTTTCCCAATTTTTTGGATTGTCTCGCATATATTGACGAATCCGAAATAGGTCCGATTCGTTACGGATGATATGTTCATAATAATTACGTTGCCATAAAGCATTAATCATTCCATTTTTATGTAATTCATAGGAACATTTTGATTTAAAATACCGGATTATTAATCCGATCGTAGGGGTTTGATTTATCAAACCCTTTTTATTGTTCAATAATTCCATATGATAATTTGTTTTTGAAATTATCATTTTTGTTTTGATATTTAATTCATGATTATCCAAATTTGAGGGTTTCATAAATGAAACCCCTACAACATTTGATTGTCGAATAATAACAATACCATGAACATGGTTTGGCATGATAACAAATTCATCCAATTCTATTTTGAATTTATTTATTAAATTTTCCCAATTTGATTTTATTAATAAACCGTTTCCATTTAACGCCATTTTATTATTAACAACCTCACCAAAATATTCTTTCTTTTCTTTCGTACAAATCGTTACGAAATACCATCCCACATCTGAATAATCATATTTCTTTAAACGTATTTGTTTTCGTTGTTTTAAAACCATGAAACAATTTAATAACGAAATAATTTCTGTGTCAACCGCTTATAACCTACAAAATAGGAGGATTAGATTGTTGGAAAGGAAAATAAATCATGATAGATCAGAAATCATTCCAAAGCATTTGGTTGTAGACTTCGTGATGATAGATAACTTCCGAATTCTTTACTTTAGTCCCCAGGTCAGCCGGTGATCTGTCTGCTGCCTTTTGTTTGAGGTCTATAAACTTTTTCTTCATCTCTTCACCTAATATTTTTTCAACAAGATCGCTTTGACGGAAATAATTAATTGCCGTATTAATATCCCCTGGTAGGAATTTTGCCCGCGGCCTCTTTTCTTTATCAACTTTTTCAATTTCGCCTTCGAGTCCGGTCTTGATCAACGAATATATTAATAGATAAGGATTTGCATCTGTTCCAACACTTCTGACCTCAATACGGGCTGACTTTTCATTGTGTAAAGGAACTCTGATCATTGCTCCCCGATCGATTTCGGATACTTTTATTTCATTTGGAGCTTCAAAATGTGGATCAAGTCTTCGATAAGCATTGACACTACTATTCAAGATTAAACAAATATCATTAGCATTGGATAAGATCTTATCTATAAATTTCCAAGCTAGTTGTGACAACTGTCCCCGCCCAGATTTATCATGAAAAAGGTTTTTTCCTTTATTGAAAATTGAAATATTTGTGTGCATTCCGCTACCGTTTACACCCATTACTGGCTTAGGTAAAAATGTTGCCGTCATTCCCATATTTCGTGCAACCTGTCGACATATCAATTTGTAAATTTGAATTTGATCTGCGGCAATCATCGCATCGGTATAAGAATAGTTCAATTCAAACTGAGACGGGGCTACCTCCGGGTGATCTTTTTCGTTTTCAAAACCCATGGACCTCTGAGCCTCAGCCGAGCGATCAATAAAGTTCCGTAAAATATCATTAGGCAGCGAATGATAATATCCACCCATTGATACTAATTCAAACCCGACTTTTTCGTTGTAAATTTGCTCCGCATCAATTCCTTTAACTAAAAAGCCTTCAATTTCATTGGCAGCATAAACTTTATATTGGTATTTTTTGCTTAAAACATCTAAATAACTTTGTAGAATGCCGCGGGCGTCCATCTGATAAGGCTTTTCATTTTGATCATTGATACGGCCCATCATTAAAACTTTACCGGGACCAAAGACATCGCTGGGCAGCCACCAAAATGCTCCCCAATCAACTCCCAGTCTTAAGTCAGATTCTGCTTGACGAGAAAAACCCCTGATTGAAGAACCGTCAAATGTCAAATTATCATATGAACTAAGAAAGAATTTTTTATCGTAGTCGATCATATGAAAGCGTCCCTCCAAGTCAGAAAAACCTATCGTAACTGCCTTTAATCTTTTTTCTTTTTTCAAGTAATTTAGATAAAAATCCTTAAGTTCTTTTTCATTAATTTTTTCTTTTCTTCTCTTTTTTGCTTGCAAATTCATCTCTTCCAATTCATCGTAAGGAATTTCTAAGAAAGACCTTAAGGGCTTATTATCCATAAAATTATATTAAAATAAATAATAATTAATATAAATTTACAAGAAGATAAGATAAAAAGCAAGAGGATAATCACAAATGACAAACATCAAATAACAATTGAATAACAAATATCAAATATCAAAACGTTTAAAACATTTGTTATTTATTATTTAAAATTCAATTGATGTTTGTTATTGGTTATTTGTTATTCAGTATTCGTATTCTGCCTTCGAATCACCGCTCTCGGCTTTGCTCCCTCAGCCGGGCTAACATATCCAGCCGCTTCCAATTGATCAAGTAGTCTGGCCGCACGGGCATATCCAATTGAAAGTCGTCTTTGGAGAAGTGACGCCGACGCTTTATCTTGTTGCATGATAATTTCAATTGCTTGATTAAAGTAGACATCATTTTCTCCACCGTTGACAGCATAGCTACCGCCACCGGCTGTTTTAACATTAAGCGCCTGTTCTGTCACCTCCTGAGTGTAATGAACTTCAGGAGCTTGAGATTTGAGAAAATTAACTAAATTATTGACTTCGCTTTCCGTTATATAAGGCCCTTGAATACGAACTGGTTTAGCTTTGTCCGGTGGTAAAAAGAGCATATCTCCTCTCCCTAATAATTTTTCTGCTCCCGGCATATCAATAATAACCCTTGAGTCGATCATTGATGAAACGTTAAAAGCAATTCTTGTTGGGATATTGGCTTTCATAAGACCGGTAATGACGTCAACTGATGGTCTTTGTGTCGCCAAGATCAAGTGAATTCCGGTTGCCCGTGCCATCTGAGCAATTCTTGTGATCAGTTCCTCTGATTCGCCTGGCGCAAATATCATCAGATCAGCAAGCTCATCAATGACAAAGATGATATATGGTTTTTTTTCAACACCTTTTATCAGATTATATCCGTCTATATTTCTTGCTCCAACCTTGGCAAATAACTTATACCTTTCCTGCATCTCTCCAATAGTCCATTTTAATGCTGAAATTATTTTTTCCGCATCGACTATAACCTCTGTCAACAGATGGGGAATGGAATTATATATTGATAATTCAACTCGTTTTGGATCTACCAAGATCATTCTCAGATCTTCGGGACGTGTCCTAAACAAGAAAGCTGAGATCCAGGCGTTCAACATGACGGATTTTCCAGATCCGGTCGCACCAGCGATCAAAGCATGAGGCATCTTAGCAATTGACGCAGCCACCGGTTGACCCGAAACATCCAGCCCCAAAGGTACGAGTAATGGATCATTATTTGATGTAAAGACAGGAGAGGAAAGCAAATTTTTTTCGGTCACTATTTCCGGTCTTTTATTTGGGATTTCTATTCCGACCAGGGCACGGCCAGGAATAGGAGCTTCAAGCCTAACTTGTCCTGTTGTTGCCGCAAGTGCAAGAGCCAGGTCATTTGACAAGGCCGTAATTCTGGACAACTTGGTACCTCTGGTGATCTCTAAGGCATACTGTGTCACCGCTGGTCCTTTGTTTACTTCAGCAACACGAGCCCTTATTCCGAATGAATCAAGAGTTTTTTCAATAATTGATGCATTATAGTTGACGTCTCCACGATCAGCTTCCTTTTGTGAAACATCTGCCAATAAACTAATTGGTGGATAGACCCAAGTTGAATTCGTTGATTGAGCTAATGGTTTGATAGTAATTTCGCCTTTCTTTTCCATGACTACTGAAGCCGAAGAAAGAGGCGTAGCTAATTTTTTTGCTTTTTCTTCGATTTTGCTATCAACGATGAACTGATTGTCTTGCTTTGCTAATTTCTCATCTCCTTTAGTAAAAAAAGTTCTTAAAAGATAATTTTTTATAAAGTACAGACCCGACTTCAAAAGAGTAAAAATAAAGATCAAAAAAGCATCGATCGAAGTGTCAAGAAAAAGCACTAAACCTATGATCAATATAACGCCGATTATTATAACCGCTCCAACAACGGAAAAATCAAGCTTCAAATTTTCAAAAATACTTGAGCCAATCTCACCTGTCTGAAAAATACCTACCAAAGCAACAAAAACCATAATCAACCCGCCGGTAATATTTGGCCTTATAAATTTGAATTTTTTTGTATTGAAGAAATGAACGGATAATAATAATAAAATTAGGGGTATAAAAATGGACAACCCACCAAATTTTGATACCAGCACCTGATTAATTGCAAATAAAATTTTTCCAGTTTCTTCATTGGCAAAACTTTTTATAAAGGATATAAGAAAGATCAAGCCTGAACCGAAGATTATAAATCCAAATATATTAAATATCGTTCCTTTATTAATCTTGATTTTTAAAAACGGTAATTTGAATAGAGATTTGCGTCTAGCCATATTTTTCATTGTAACGACAACGCACTACAAAATCAATTGTTAAATATTAAATTTTAAACATCAAAAAAGGAGTTTAATATTTAACTGTTTAAAAATTATTTAAGAATTACGATTTAATCTTTAACCTTTACTTTATCATCTGTAAATTCACTCTTCCCATGTTATCGATCTGATAAACTTTGACTTTGATTTTTTGACCAAGTTTGACAACGTCTTCTGGGCGTTTAACAAAACCTGTTCCCATTTTTGAGACATGAACTAACCCTTCTTTACCTGGGACCATTTCTACAAAAGCTCCAAATGGCAACATTCTCTTTACTTCACCTTCAAATTCTTCACCAACTTGGATTTCTCTCGTTATATTTCCAATATGGGCAACGGCCTCATCGACTTTTGCTCGATCAAGCCCGGAAACTGTTACTTTACCATCATCGTCAACATTAATTTCAGTTTGAGTGCGAGCAATTAAAGCTCGGATATTTTTTCCACCCGGTCCTATGATCTCACCAATCTTATCCGGCGGTGGTGTTAAGACAACAACTTTCGGCGCATAGCGTGAAACTTCTTTTCTTGGCGATGAAATGATTTTATTCATTGCCTCAAGTATTGTTAGTCGAGCAACTTTACCTTGTTCAAAAATATCTTTGATCATTTTTGAGGTCAACCCTTTATTTTTGACATCAAGTTGAATTGCGGTAATTCCATCGACGGTTCCGGCAATCTTAAAGTCCATCTCTCCGGCGAAATCTTCAAGTCCTACAATATCTGTAAGAACAGCATACTCATCATCTGATCTTGTGAGAATTCCCATAGCAACTCCAGCTACGGCTTGTTTTAGGGGTACTCCAGCATCCATCAACGATAACGATGATCCGCAAACACTTCCCATTGAAGATGAGCCATTTTCGGCCAAAATTTCAGAAACAACTCTGATAGCGTATGGAAAATTTTCAGTTGAAGGGAGAACTGGTTCAATTGCTTTTTCAGCAAGGGCACCATGACCGATTGCGCGGCGTGATGGTCCGATCATTCGACCGGTCTGACCATAAGAATATGGGCCATCAGAATAATGATGAATATATCTTTTGACTTCTTTACCTTCTGGACCTTCTATCAACTGTTCAAGAGTTGTTGATCCTAGTGTCGCAATTGATAGTACTTGAGTTTGACCTCTTTGAAATAATGCCGATCCATGAGTTCGCGGCAAAACTCCAACCTCAACACCTAATTCTCGCACTTGATCCAATTTTCTGCCGTCAGGGCGAGCCTTCTTTTCTAATATTTCAGATTTAATATTGGCATAGTTATTTTTCGTAATAGCCGCCAAAATTTGTTTAGTGTCGAACTTTTTCTCGAGTTCTTCGTAAATTGAATCAACTATTTCCTTGATCATCTTACTATCACTTCCTGCTGTTGATGCGGAAATCTTTACTGCTTCTAGCACTTGCTTCGCATATTTGGAATTTACATGCTTGATGATTTCAGAGTAATCATTCTCATCCGGCGCCAGATCTTTTTTCTTACCTAACTCTTTTGTAATACCTTCGATAAATTCAATTATCTTTTTATTTTCAATCTTAGCCATTTCAATACCTTCTTGGATTATCTCGTCTTTGATAATGTTGGCTTTTGTTTCAATCATTAACACTTTTTCTTTTGTAGATGAAACGACCAAATCAAGATCAGAAAATTCCTGTTCGTTTTCAGTCGGATAAAGAATAAACGCACTTTCTTTTTTTTCAGCTGAACTAACATATCCGACACGTACTGTTGAAATTGGACCAGCCCATGGAATAGACGATACTGAAAGAGCTGTTGATACAGCAATAGCTGACAATACTTCCGGATCATTTACGCCATCAATTGAAAGCAAGGTGATAACTACTTGAACTTGCTTTTTATATGTTTTTGGAAATAATGGTCGGATAGAACGATCAATTATTCGTCCATTTAAGACTGCCTCGTCAGATGGTCGACCTTCTCTTTTAACCCAACGTGATCCTTTGATCAATCCTCCTGCATAAAGTTTTTCTGCATATTCTACCGATAAAGGAAAGTAATCTAGATTAGGATTCTCTGGACCAATCGCAACAGTTACGAGGACTGCTGTATCACCTAAAGTTGCATATACTGAAGAATCAACCGCCTGTGCTAATTTTCCAAACTGAAGAGTTAACTTCTGCCCATCAAGTTCAATCGATTTTTCTATAACTTTCATAGATTTTAAGAAGTGAGAACAAGCCTAAAAGTTATTGTTACATTGTTTCATGGTTCAATTGTTAAAATCTAACAATGAAGCAATGGAGCAATGAAACAATTAGACTTATTGTTCACTTATAAATTTTTAATTATTTCTTTAGACCTATTTCTTTTATTAATTTCTTGTATCTTTTTTCGTCCAATTTTTCCAAATAGTTAAGAATCCTTCGTCTTTTTGCAATTACTTTAAGCAAACCGCGTCGTGAATGATTATCTTTTTTGTTGATCTCTAAATGCTCGGCTAATTTATCGATCTTGAGACTGAGAAGGGCAACCTGAACTTCTGGAGATCCTGTATCACCTTTTTTCTGACCAAACTTATCAATTATTTTTTGCTTGTCATATTCTAAAACCACCTTAGGAGTTTTCTGAACCTTTTCGACTTTGACCTTTATTTCTTTGGCTTGTTTAACTGCCTTGACCGCCGAAGTTTTAACGGAGGCGGTTTTTGCTACTTTTTTAACTTTCTTTTCTTTATCAACTTTTGCCATAGATTCCTATTATAATTGAAGACGATGATACATGCAACTGGCAAATTTGGGAAAAAACTAATATTTCTTATTTTAATTTTAGGAATAATTGTTTCTTTTGCTTTAATTTTTCCACCAACAAACCTTGGCTTCATACTAATAATGAATATACTCGTGGGGACTTTTTTTTATTTTCTCTTTAAGACGTTTCTAATAAAAAAACTGGTAATTACCCTGACTGTACCAATATTTTTAATAATTACACTATTATCTCTAAAATTATTTGATCCATTTAATTTGATATTAATCATCAGCCTATCAATTGCGGTTGGACTTCTAATCAAATGATTCGCTTTGTGTCATCCCCGTGAAGACGGGGATCCAGACTACAATAACCTTTTATTTCGCCGTTCCTTATTGGATTTAATTAGATTGTAAAAAGCAAAATATAATGCCACCATTGAGACCGCAAAAATACCTGCACTTGCATTGTCAAGGATCTCAGAAACATGTGGAGTATTAATTAGCTTAGATTGAATAAATGCAGTATTACCCATTTGTAAAGAAAGCCAGCTTAATAAAAAGTCAAGGTGTCCCAAATTTCTTCTTTTATCAGGGGTTAACGGTTTACTTTTAAACGTGGCCAATGCAGATTCGGGTATCATGAGGCCTATTCTACCATAAAAATAATCCCTAAGCATTTTTTACGGTCGATTAGTCAACTAACATTTCATTTTTTCGAAATTAGGAACATAACGCCAGAAGCAATTATAAATAAAAATCCTACTCCGTAAAAAATCATCATTCCTACTGTTTGATTATCAAAATTCATAGTTTTCCAAGACGGGCAAATTTTAATGATAAATAACCTAAATAGATTGTACCAAAAATTCCAAATAATAGTAAAAATATTTTATAAAAGTTAAATTTAAAATTGAATGCAGGAATGACCAAAGACGCTAAAAATACTTGAGAATAACTATTAAATAAGCCTGACAAAGCTCTTGATGTATGTTTATCAAGATTTTTCATAATCTATAAGTAATTTTATCATTGAAGTTTTTATTTGTCAGTAGGTTATATCCTACAAAAAATAAGAATTGGATTATTATGATGGGATATTAATGACGATATACCACATAATTTCTTTATTCTTCATCAATCTAACAATTGAACAATGAAATAATATTTTTCAGCTATAATTT
>JANLIS010000011.1 GCA_024653985.1 Candidatus Roizmanbacteria bacterium | reverse complement strand
ACTGTTATGAAGCTTTTCATATTGTTACCTAAATATAACAAAAACGTTCATCTCTTTTCAACATTAAAAAGCGGACCGACGATTGAAATATTTTTTGGTGCTCGCAAATTAAATCTATTCTTAAATTCATCTCCTCCAAACTTTTCTTCCCTTCCTCCTTCAACTATTATTATTTCTGTTGTTCTCCCACCTCCAAAATCTACACCAGTCACCCTTACGTCGGTAACATTGGTAAATGGATTACTTAGCATTGATCTTACTTTGTCTGAGTTCCAGTTTTCTTTTCCTGCAGGGTTTGGTTTATCAACTTGATATAGATTGTCTGTTGTACCAGAGTCTTTTTTTACCAATAGTAAGGTATTGGCAATATCTGCCACTTCTGATGGCCGAAGCCATGCAGATTTTCCATATTCTGCTCGAGAGCCCTGAGCAGTATAAAAACACTTTGATTCTTTATCATAACCCCGTTCATTAAGTTCTGAAAAACTACCAACTCCTGAAGATGTATCAGCAAAGTTTTTTGTCCAAGAGGTATTGCCTCCCCATACTTCAGCTGAAGTATGAGCATACCCTCCAAAGGTTGACGCAAACCATGCTTTGATTGGCTTTCCCCCTTGATACATTGTTTTTCCTTTCGTTGCTTCTACTGCCTCATTCCATCTCCCGCCCTTCTCATCATCTCTAAAAACTTGGCAATCTTGTGAATCACAAATAGAGCCAGCTCCGTTATCTGTATAAGCTAATGCAAAAGAACGAGCTGCAACTGCCTGAGCTTTTAAAGCTTCCATAGGCCAAGACTCTGGAACCTCCCAAATTCTTTTTACATAATCTTCTATAGAATATTCTGCATGTCCATCAACACGAATTTTAATATCTGACCCAACGTCCTGAAAATTTTCAAAACTATAATAAGCCCTTAAAATATCTTCATAATTTTGCCCACTATCAGCCCTTCCTTTCGCGCCATATTGGTTTAATCCTACTCTATGAGGTATTCCATAAGTATAGAAAGCAAACCCCGATCCAAATCCAGGATCAAGATTTCTATCATCAACACATTCTATTGGTGAAGCAGCTGATCTGGAAAGATTTAATCCCGCAATTCTACTTGCAATAAGTTGTTGTTGTCTTGCTGTAAGGGTGGCAATTTCCTGACGTGTACTGTTAATTTCTTTTGCAATAATTTCAGATTGTTGGTCAACTTCTATTTTTAGTTTTGCCAACCCTATCTTTTCTGCCTCTAAATTTTTTTTGATCTCTTCAAGATTCTTTACATAAAGAACTATCTTTATAATCGTCCTTTTGTCTTCATCGACAATAGACTTCTGATAAAAAATTTTTCGAAGTGACGCTGACAGATCATCGGCCACAAGAGCGCTTAAAAAAAGGGTAGAGTTTTTATTGACATTTTTATAGTATGATCTGGCTCTTTCATTGAGAAGGTTTTTTTGATAGCTCAAAGCCTCTTCTCCCTTTTTCACCTCGATTTCTTTTTTTTCTATTTCTATTTCCAAATTTCCTATCCTGTTTTTTATGCCATTCAGTTTTGTATTTAGGGTTTGATAGTTTACTTCTTTGTTTTGAAGATCTTTATTTAACGAACTGATCGCCTTACCTATGTCTTCTATTTCATCTGCCCTTACAAAAATAAAAAATGATAAAAAGGCTACCAATAAAAATACCAAAGAAAAAAACTTCTTCATAAAATCATTATAACAATGCTGAGAACAGTTTTTTGCTATACTAAAAACATGGTAAAAAAGATATTAATATTTCTTTTTGTTTTTTTGATTTCTGCCAGCATTTTTAACGGTGTTTTTGCCCAGACCCGCTATGCTGCCTGTGATCTTTGCGGCTACTGTCCGCCAAATCCGGCACCACAAAGCTGGCCTGCTTGCCAAAAATGTCTTTATCCGAATATCAATCCTGATCCAGCTGTAAAAGACAGTTTAAAAGTTAACCCTAAAACAAACCTTCCGACCTCACCCGTTCCTGGCCGTCAATATACTTTTTTGGGGTGTATAAAAAGCGGTGGTGATGGTTTCAGCAATGAGGGAGCGGCCGGAGGGGTTGTCCAGACGCTATTAAATACGATTTTCTCTGTGGCTGGTGGAATTGCCTTCCTTTATCTTATTTATGGAGCCTTTATTATAGCTACATCACAGTCTAATCCTGAAAGATTAAATTACGGAAGAAGGGTTGTTTATGGGGCTATTGCAGGTCTAATCTTTACTTTGGGATCAGTTTTTGTTGTTAAATTTATTGCTTCAGGAATACTTAAAATACCGGGGTTTGGGGAGTAAAGGTTTAATTTACCAATACTACCAATTTCACCAATCCGACAAATAAATAATTTAATAAACAAATAGTTCAATTATTGAAGTATTAAATTATTAGTTTTTCTATTTATTAGTAGTATTTGTAGTATTGGTCTGGATTGGTCGGATTTATTTGTTCTTTCCAGCTTTTCTTAAGAGACTACCGCCAGCCAATCCAGAAATAAGCATGGGAATAAATAGGGTAGGCAAACCAGTTGATGGGATCGATTTGGCACTTGAAGTTGTCGTGTTTTGCTTATAAATATTGTTTTCAGATGTATCTGCCTTAATGGATGATATTGGTTTTACTGTTGGGGTTGGAGTAGGGGTGGCTGATCTGAACAGTCCGAAAAAACCACTGTTATTTTTTTGTGCAGGGGTTGGAGTTATGGTTGTTTTTGAGGCTGATGTTGATGTCTTGCTTTTTAGATTGATCTTACCTGTGACCACGGCAAAAAAAACAAGAACAACAATAAGGCCCAAAGCAAATGAAATTACTTTGTTAAAACTATCCATATAGTATTTATTATAGCATATAATTGACATATTTCAAGTTTATTAGTATTCTTGATTATATGAATGGAAATCCCCAAATAAAATTTTCATGGAAGGCTCCTTTGCGTCCTTACAAAAAGCAGTCTGCTATCATTCTTAAGTTTTATTTGACTGTTGCATTTTTACTATCACTTATCGTCTTTTTTTTCGGTGATAAGGTGTTGATTATTCCTATTTGGGCGCTTGTTTTTATTTTTTACGTTCTGACAATCACTCCTCCGCCTGATGTAGAGAACAAAATCACCACTTTTGGGATCGAAGCAGCTGGAATTACGCTCAGATGGGAAGTACTTTCTCATTTTTATTTTGGAAAACGGTTCGGATTTCACACCCTGACAGTTGTTTCTCAATCTCCATATTTTTATCATCTGTATTTGGTCGTTCCAACAGAAGAAACGAAGCAAAAGCTCATCAGCATCCTATCTACCCACCTTCTTTATCAAGAAACACCTCAAAAAACTATCACTGATAAAATGCTCGACTGGGTTTCTGTACTTGTTCCAGACGAAGAGGAGGTTTCTAAGTCAGAAGATCTTCAAGCCGTTTCAGAAAGATTGAGGCGGGCATCTCTTTGACCCCAAACGTCCTCCCCCATGATAAAACACCCTCGTCGCTGGTTACTAGGAATCCGTCAACCTCTTTAGATAGAACTATCAGATCTAGATCAGCCACACTGTCAAGAAACCCCGTTCTTGTTGCATTTCGATAACGGTCGCGGAAGTTTTTAATAAATTTACCAATGGCTATTTGAAAGTCTTTTTTTGTTTCAGGTTTTTTTTCAGAACTCATTTCTCCGGCTTTAGTTATTTCTTCTTCAGCAATATTTAATCCGCGATAGCTTCGGTTACGGATATCCTCGATCAACCGGTAAAAAACCTGACTGGAAAAATCTATTTTGGCTGGATTAGGGGATTTAATGTTGAGACTTGATAAAAAATCTTTAATAAATTCCTGATTTTTATCTTCAAAAAAACTTAAAAACTCATCAACGATCTTTGGAGGCATATAAAAAACAGCTTTGGAGTTTTTCTTTAATTTTTTTATTTTATCAGTCATTTCCACGACGATCTCTTCGGTATTCTTTCCCATTTCAAGACCGGCGCCGATATTAAAAAATAGATTAGTGTCAAGTATAAAAGACTCCATGAAGTTTATTATATCAAGATTTTAAATCTTAATATGTTTGTCATTCCCGCGGAGGCGGGAATCCAAGCTAAATATTCTTTTTAAAATGTAACTATCGACTGGATCCCCGTCTTCACGGGGATGACCGAGTGCCTATTCCTGTATTCTGACAGGCATGATTATGTGAAAAAAATTATCAACACCCTCTATCTTAAAAACGGCTGGGGCATCTGATCTTAAAAGTTCGATAATTATTTTTTTCTTTGAAGCCTGACTCAAAAAATCAAGAAGGTATTTATAATTAAAGGCGATCTTTTGAGTTTCTCCTTCAATTTTGGCTTCCTGATAAACCACATCTTCTTCACCTTGACCAACCTTAGGAATAAATTTAACCGAGTCTTTTTCAACTTCCATTATAACTATATTAGAAAACTCTTTTGAAAAAACAGAAACAAGTTTAACGCTTCTCAAAAATTCATCAGCATCAATTGTTACG
>JANLIS010000007.1 GCA_024653985.1 Candidatus Roizmanbacteria bacterium | reverse complement strand
CCTTCATTCCAATGGTCAGAAACAAGGATTATGATTTTTGCCATTATATTAACCTCCGAGGTTTGTTCTTTGTCTTGCTGGTTCTTAACCGCGGAGGTTTTTGCCAGCATGATTTTGGCTTCTTTGACAGACCTTTCAACTAGCTCCTGTCTTTCAACATTGATATTTCCGATCTTGTGCGATAGATCATAGGCTTTTTTTTCATCGTTTGTACAAAGTAATCGGAGAGCATCTATTGCATGTTCCAGTCGACCGATCGCATTTATCCTTGGTGCGATCATAAATCCGACTTCGTAAGGAGAGATTTTTTTATCTGCAATGCCAGCCTGTTTAAGAATATGTTTAATTCCAAAGCGCTTCACTTTATTAAAATTTTCTAAACCATACTTAACAAGAGAGCGAGAAGGACCAACTAGGGGAACAAGATCGGCGATCGTTCCGATGGAAGCAAGAGCTGCATAGTCTGTGATGAAATTATTTGCCAAAACTTTATAAACCTCCGCGGTTTTCCCGCTTCGCTCCTCAACCGCGGAGGTTGAGAATGAATTAAATATTTCTTTTGCAAAAAAATATGAAACGCCACTTCCAGAAAGGGCAGGAATATGAAAAATTGCTTCTGAACTTTCCGGAATTTTATCTCCTTTTAAGTGGTGATCGGTGATGATTATTTTTATACCAAGTTTTTTTGCGTATTTAATTTCATCAACCTTAGTGATCCCATGGTCAACACTGATTATAAGGGCGGGATCATATTTGCTTTTTACATTATCAATCCCGATTTTAGAAAACCCGTAACCCTCCAATTTTCTATTGGGGACATAAGGCATTACTTTAAAACCAAGTAAGTGCAAAGTCTCCCAAAGGATTGCACCGCCTGTAATTCCATCAGCATCATAATCTGTATAGACAACGATCATTTGATTTTTTTCTTTAATTTCCTTGAGAATTTTTATCACTTTTTTGAAGGGTCTTTCATAAGATCCAAAGTCTTTAAGGGTAAGTAAAAGAGGGGAAGGAGGACTTAAAAATTCGTCAAGATCTTTAATATTACGAGATTCTAATAATAAAGTAACGATTTCTTGATCTGTAATTTTATCTTTAAGTTTAATTTCGTGTTTAAATGTGATTTGCATATCAGCGAATTGTCATCCCCTTGAAGAAGGGGATCCAGTCTATAATTACATTTTTAAAAACAAATAGGGTGATTTAAGTCTGGATTCCCTTACAGGGTAAACCCGCCTTCGCGGGAATGACAGTCTTAATCAATTAATTTTTCTTCTTTTTCGATCGTTAACAAATTTGTAGAATCTAGTTTTTGCCCTAAAGACGAAAATGTTTTGGTTACCTGCGAACTTTGATTATAAGCATTGGTTACGTGCTTGTTTAACACCGATAATGCCTCATCAGTTTTTTGATAATCTTTCTTAATTGCCTGTAAAATCTTGAGTATTTCCTTGGCTTTTGTTTCTATTTTTTCTCCCTCAAAAGAGATTAAGATCGCTTTGATGTATGCATAAAAGCTCATAGGCGAAACAGGTAAAACACGATTTTGTCCAGCATAATCAAAAACACCTTCATTGTTGATCAGTTCATAATAAACACTTTCCGAGGGAATATACATTAGAGCGTAGTCAACAGTTTTTTCTTCTGCCAATATGTATTTTCTGGCAATATCATCAACGTGTCTTTTAACATCACGTTCAAAATCTTTTTTAATGGAGGCGATCTCCTCTTTATTTGAAGCTTTGGCGATCTTTTTAAAAGTATCTATCGGAAATTTTGAGTCAATTGGGATCAGTCCTTGAGTTGTAATCAAAACTGCATCAACGATTGCTCCGGTTTTAAAATGATACTGAAGTTTATAGGAAGATTTTGGAAAGTTTTGAGCCAATAATTCCTTCAAGACGTGCTCCCCTATATTTCCGCGCAACTTTGGAGATGTTAGATACTCCTGAAGTTCCTTCATTGACCGGCCGATCTCAGAAAATTCACCGATTGATTTTTGAACTGAGGCAAATATTTCCAGGTTCTTTGATAATTTTTGGTCAACGGAAAGATTTGAAGTTTTCAACCAATCTACAACGTCAGAGGAAAGAGTAGTCTTTTCTTCAAGGCGATTAAGCCAGGATTTAATGAAGAGAAGAATAATTAAAACAGATATTCCAAATACAAGAACAATAACAGTTAAATTCATGAATTAATTTTATCATAATGCTTTGTGTCATCCCCGTGAAGACGGGGATCCATGATTTCTGGATTCCCGCCTCCGCGGGAATGACAATGATGTTACACCGTAACATTAGGGTGTAACAAACGTGTAGGGGTTTGATTTATCAAACCAAAATAATCAATTAAAGAATAATTTTATAACGATGAATCGTTCCACTACAAAAGTGAATGACATTTATTTTTTAAGAATTTCTTTTAAATCAGGAGAAAAAATAGAAATTAGTATGTTATGTAGATAATTATTTGTCTTTCTATCGACAGAGTCCATAAAATTTAATAAAGGAAGAAGACCGGCTATCTTTAGAACACTTATAAAACCATGGAGATTTTTTTCTTGAAAAGCTAAATCGAGATGAACCTGCGCATGTTCTCTTCGAGTCTGACTCATATCAATCCCCCTCCCTTAAAAATCTTTGGCTTGAGCCATTCTTGGCTGGTTTGAGGTTTTTCTGTGGTGACTTCTTTTTCAACCGATTCAATTGGCATAGATTTTGGCGTTTCAACATTTCTTCCGGGCATAGAATTAATTACTTGAGGTTGTGGGAAGGACATTGTTTGTGGAGCTGTAACTGGCACTGGTTTTTTGAAAGCTTTTTTAACAGCGCCTGACCTTAGTAAGGTTGCAACGTGTTCAAAAGTATCTGCGTTAGTCGAATAAGATGTAAAATTATTGGTTGAGGCAGCTGCTCCGGCATAAAGATTTGTTGCAATATCACGGTCAATCTCAATACCAAAAGTTTGAATAATTGATAAGACTAATTCAGATATAGACGAAATAGTTTTATTGACGTGGTTGACCGTGCCAAAATAAGCATTGGTAAGATGTCGGTCGATGTTGATGATATCTTTTCCGTTGAATTGATTCTGATTATCGGTATAGATAGTACCTAAACTATTTAGGGTTGGTGCGTCGATGACAAAAATAACATCGATCAAACCACCGGTATAGGAAAAATTAACCTGGTTGGATTGCAGTTTTTGAAATCCAGGGCGGGGAGTAACTACAAGATTAAATGATTGACCTTGAATATTATAATCAACCTTATCAATCGCTCCATCTGAGTACGGAAAAGAGATCATCAAACTGTCTCCTCCGGCTCCAATTATATTTTGAATTTTATCTGAGGCAACTAGATCTGATTGAGGTTTCTGGCTACAGGCAATAGAGACTGATTTACCCAACTTGCTTAAAGCTAAATAAAGCGAAGTTGAAGCTGCAATTGCATCAACAGAAGGATTTGGAGGTATAACAATGACCGCAGAACGGCATTTAGTGGTAATTTCCTGAATCCTGGCTAAGGTGTTTTGGTTGTTATCCATATTTCTTATAGGATAGATTTTACCACATCACCAACCGAAAAGTCAAGTGGTGGACCAAATATCATTCCGGCTTCTTGGCCTTTTTTTACCTCATTAACGGACTTTGCGCGGACCTTGAGTGAGACTAATTTTGTTTTTCCTATAGGTTTATTTTTTCTGAAAACTTCAATCTCATCACCAAGATTGATCTTTCCCTTGATGACATTGACTCCAAATATTTTTTCACCCTCAATTATGAAGTTTGCAAGTATCTGCGCCTCACCCTTCAGATTCTTTTCCTTTTCTTCCTTCTCTTTGATCAAATTTGCAACCTCATTAAGCTCATCTAAAAGTTCATAAATAATTTGATAACTTTTGATAATCACTTTTTCTTGTTTAGCCAAACTTTCAGCCTCATGACTGGTTTTTACCGTAAATCCGATGATAATTGACTTTGTTGCCTTTGCCAAAAATATGTCGGATTTATTGATCTCTCCGACAGCCAAAAGAACAATATTTAAATTGGTGTTATCTTTTAGTGAATTTTTTATAGCCTCAACACTACCTTGAGAGTCTGCTTTTATTATGGCTGGAAGTTTTTTTTCAATGACCGGAATCTTAAGAACATCTTCCAAGGTCAAAGCTTTCTGTTCTGTCGCCGGTTCCTCGCTAGATGGGGGAGATTGAACGTCAGAGGCCGACCTTATCATTCCCCCGACTTCAGGCATATCATTGAATCCTAATATTTCGAAAGGATTTGATGGAGAAACATGATCAACACTTTTACCCAGATCATTTATAAGAGATTTGACCTTAATCTTTTGATCGCTCACATAAACCGTATCAGCGATTTTTATAGTTCCGTCCTTAATTATGACGCTTGCAACAATCCCTCTACGGTCCTTTTTGGTTTCTATGATATAGGCTTGAACAGGATTTTTTTCATCATATGTGAGTTTTAGGTCTGAAGCAATAAAAAGGATCGTTTCTAAAAGTTCCGGAATTCCTTTTCCTGTTTTTGCAGAAACTAAGGCGACCGGCACATCTCCACCCTTACCTTCGGTCATAACCTCATATTTCAGGAGATCGTTCTTAACTTTGTCCGGATTGACTTCGGGAAGATCGATCTTGTTAATGACCACTATAAATGGAATTTTAGCTGCTTTAATATGAGAAATAGATTCCTCAGTTTGAGGCATGACAGAATCTTTTCCATCAATCAGAAGTAGGGCAATGTCTGCAACATTTGCTCCCCGAGCCCTCAACTTGGTAAAAGCCTCATGACCTGGAGTGTCAATAAAAGTTATCTCATTAGTCTTATAATCTTTGAATTTCGTTGTGATCTCATATGCTCCAATTTTTTGAGTAATTCCGCCGTATTCGCGGTCCGTAATATTGCTTTGTCTGATAAAGTCCAATAAAGTAGTTTTCCCATGATCAACATGGCCAAGGATGGCAACTATCGGTGGGCGAAAGTTCATAATTTAATTACTAATTGCTAATTCCAAAACGATCGGTGATTACGCTTTGGGTTTTTCTTCAGTAATTTTATTTTCAGGAGCAACTTCAGGAGTTTTTACTGGCTCTGTCTCTTCAGATTTGGTCTGAATAATATCAATTTCAAACTCTGTCAATCTTGATGCTAAATTAACATTTATTCCCCCGCGTCCGATCGCTAATGGAGCCTCTTTTTCTTCAACAGTCACCTTGGCTCTTTTACCGGTTTTATCAATCTCAACAGAACTTATCTTAGCTGGAGAAAGAGCTGCAATTAAAAACAATTTTTCGTCTTTATTCCATTGAATAATATCTATTTTTTCCATTCCACCAAGTTCGTCGATCACTGTTTGAACACGAACACCTTTTTGACCGACGCAAGCTCCAACAGGATCAACTCCGGATTGAGTAGAAGCAACTGCTATTTTGGCTCTTTCTCCTGGTTCACGAACGATCTTTTTTATTTCAATTGTTCCGTTTGCGATCTCAGGCACTTCACGCTTAAACAATTCTTCGATCAATTTAGGGTGAGCATGTGAAACAATGATCCTCGGATTATCAAATTTGTCATTTGAAATTTCTTTTAGGTAGACAATCAAATTATCATTGACCTGATATTTATAATTGTTCATCTGTTCTTCCTTAGGAAGGATAGCTTCAGCCTTACCAATATCAACTGTAACACTATATCCATCATATCTGATAATTCTGCCTTTGACGAGCGTGCCTACCTGAGACAAATAATGAGAGGCGACGGTTTTTTTCTCAGCTTCTCTTATTTTTTGTAAAATAACTTGTTTAGCGGTTTGAGCAGCGATTCTTCCGAATCCAGGAGGTGTAATATCTTTTCCGTCTTTAAGTATCCTTGCTTCTCCGGTGTCTTTATTTACGTTAACTTTGATTTCTTCTTCCTCTTCTTTCGAATATTCTTTTTTATATGCAGCAATTATGGCCTGCTCGATCGAGAAAATAACATCATCAGCAGATATTCCCCGTTCGGTTGCAACCTGATTCAAAGCTAGTGAAAACTCGCTTTTAATAATTGTCATATATTCTTTTAATAAATTTTATTTTTTAACTTCTTTCTCACTTTCAGTTTTTTCCTTGCCCGCCGGAGCTTTTACAGCGGAGGTGGGTTTCTTTTCTCCACCCTCGGCTGCTGGAGCTTCTTCACCTTCCTTGGCTTCAGTAAGTATTTCTGGGGCAGCCACAGCTGTCTCAGGAACAATGCTTTCTTCTTTATGGGCAATTACGGCGACAACAACTTTCTCTGCCGGTGTTTTCACTTCATATTTATCAGATTTTTTAAGATCGGCGACCTTAATTTCCTGACCTATCTCTTTTATTACTGTGACATCAACTTCAATGTGGGAAGGAATATCTTCTGGCAAAGCTTCAACCAGAACGGTCTCGGACTGAACAAGAAGTACCCCACCTTTTTGAGAAACAGCCTCAGAAATACCAATAGCTTTAACAGGAACATCAGTTTCAATTTTCTTGGTAAGGTCAATTTTTCTAAAATCTATATGAAGAACGGAGCTTGTTAATGGATGTTTTTGTATGCCTTTGATCAAAACAGGAATATTTTCTTTATCTAAATTTAAGTAGACGACACCTGTTTCACCCACCAACTTATAGGTTTTGACCATATCTTTATAAACGACGGATATTGACTTTGATTTAAAATCCGGACCGTAGATATTTCCTGGTACTAATCCCTGTTTTCTGACCTTATTTAACTTCTTACCAAATACTGTTCTTAATTCAACCTTTAGGGAGACTTTATCTGTTGAAGCATGTGATTTTTTCATAAATATAAATAAATTTATTAATAGTAAACAGCCAGACAAAACACTATTCCTTTGTTAACTCAATGAAAAATATTTTGTCAGTCAATAAGTTCGTATTATAGATGATTTGATTATCTTTAACAATAGGAGAAAAATTCTGATTCAGTATAGAAATGCTTTTATTTAGTTCAAATTCCAATATAAGGTCGGAATTTTTTGCTCCGGTCTGCTTTTGCACGACCAATTGATAAATATTAGTTCCTTTTTTTATCGGCTCGTTTAATTGATAACTTATTTTGATGTCGGTTGTTTTTCCAGGTGCGAGCTCAAAAAAGAATCCTATTTGCTTATATTTTTCATCAATTTGATCAATATTTTCTACCTGAACCCCATCTTTTGTGATTTGATCTAATATAGAGTTTTTCGGCAAGAGAATCTGGAAATAATTACGATAATATCCGGTAGGAAATATTTCGGCTGGTGAATCATTTTTATATTGGAGGGAAAGCAGGTGACTGATCTTTCCCTGGGCATCGATCTTGATCTTTAAGTTAAAAAATCTATTGATAAAAAAGTTTGCCTTATTGGCTCCAACATTGGCATCGTATGGGAATACGTAATCGATTACACAGTTTTTAGATAAGGTACATTTAGGTTCTATTACCCTGCCGGACCAATAAGAAGAATCAAAAAGAGACTGGAAGTTTTGGTCCTCAAAAAATACTACTATCTGTTTTTCATCAAGTGATTTCTTTACTTGAGAAAACAAAGTCTTTATATCAACCGTATCAATATTGTTTTTTATTTGCCTGACAATGGAAGATAAAAATGTCTTTTTCTGAATTGATCCAGGGAAGAATTTCTTTTCAACATAGAGCTGGGTTTTTAAGTAAAAATTTTTCGCATTGATATACTCTTTGAAATCAGGCAAATACAGATCGTTAAAGGCATAAAGGATATTTTCAACAGCCGTGGTTGTAATTAGAATTCCGCCGGAAAAATCGGTCATTTTCATTTCTCGCTCCAAAAAGAATAAGGCCTTTTGGTAGTTGGTAAAAAAATCAGGAGAAAAATTTGAATCTCTAAAAAACCAATGAGGAACATTTAGATACTGAGAAATAGGTTTTGGCGGTTCTAAATGAACGGTTAGTTGACCGTCAGCATCGTAAATATCATAGACCTTTATTTCCCCAATACTATAGTTGCCTATCTCAAATATTCCAAAAGATCCGATAAAACCTCCCCCAGGGCGGAGCTCCATGTTATTAGCAAAGAAGATCACATATTTACTTATTTTTTCCTGCGATATTGTTTTTTGAAAATAATCAATAATTTTTTGAGCCTTACGAATATTATCTGCTTGCTCTATCAATTTTTCTTTTATTTTGTCAAAAAATTTATTTTTTATTGGTATTTTTTGAGCGATCACATCAAGATCTTCCTCAATTATGGTCAGACTGTTTTTTATTTTCTGGATCCGAAGATTTAGGACACTTTTTTGTTGGAGTGTTTTCTGCTGTTGGAAAAATATTTCTTCAAGTCCTTTAAAATCATTGATTAATGACTGGGCTTGTTTGATGATCGTCTGACTTTTTTCATTGATATCCGTCAGATTATCAGGAAGAATTGCGATTCCGAACAATAGATAAGTAGGTCGGACGATTGAATATAATTTTTTTGAAATGTTGTTTGTCACCACCGCATTGTTTATATCCACTGAGGAGTTTTTTTTGAGGGCTAAATAATTTTGATAATCAAAATAGAAAGATAGCATGAGAAAGGGGATGAAGGCCAAATGAATCGTAACAAAAGTAAGGATTGAAAAATAAATTAAATTCTTTTTAGTAACAAATTTTTTGTAGCTCAAAGAGAGATCAGGAGTGAAATTTATTTTTTTCTTTACTAACTGGGACAGGTTTAAATTAAGAACGGTTTCTTCACTTTTAGAAATGGCAAACCAAAGGATCTTATCAATTTCATCTTTTTCAAGATGATTTCCGTTGACAGAAATAATCTTAATATTTTTTGGAAAAAATTTTGTGTTGACGGATTGGTTTTTCTTTCCAAAAAAAATATGAATAAAGATACTGTTTTTGTTTTTATCAACCTGCTCCAGAGAAATGCTTTCGTTAATGACAAAAATATAATTGAACATCTTAATGTTCTTTGGGATAAATGGTGAGCTGAAAGGACTAATGGAAACTCTTTTCAGTTCATTTTTTAGAATGGAAATAAAGTGATAGTCCCTTTTTGACACTATCAACGACTTTTGTTTTTCATCAACTATCTCAGTGCTTAGCTTCATATTATTATTGTATAATTTATGACGTGAGAAAAAAGGCATTAATTATTCAGTATGAAGACTTAGAACAAAAGAAAAAAGACTTCAAAGATAAGACAACGGTTTTGGTGGGTGGATGCTTTGATCTGATCCATTTCGGTCACTTGAAGTTTTTGGAAGCAGCAAAAAAACAAGGTGATTATTTAATCGTCGCTTTAGAATCCGATGAATTTATCAAAAAAAATAAAAGAAAGATATCTGTTCATCAACAAAGCGAAAGAGCGGAAATTTTATCTTCACTGGATATGATCGATCTTGTAGTCTTACTTCCGTTATTCAGATCCAACGATGAGTATTTTGAATTAGTGAAAACGGTTTCACCGAGTATAATCGCAGTGACGGAAGGTGATAGTCAGTTGGAAAATAAAAGAAAACAAGCAGAAAAAATTGGAGCAAGTGTAAAAGAGGTAGTAACAAATTTAAAAGATTTTTCTACCAGAAATATTGCGAAAGTTTTTAATTTATAATTTTTGTTTGTCATCCCCTTGAAAAAGGGGATCCATGATTTCTGGATTCCCGCTTTCGCGGGAATGACAGGTGGGGTAAAAAATATGAAAATGACTTTAAAGATAGAATTAACTGACGAAACACGGAATCAAATTATTGATCAAATGGCTGATTTTCGTAAGCTATATCCCCAGTTTCAGTGGGAGAAAATAGAAAATTACAATATCCTCGTTCATTCCTTTGGAGAATTCTCTGATAAAAGATCAACTATAAAAATGCTGGAAACTGCTCTTTATGATAAAAACTTATTTTATTTATATTCTTTTGAAGTTGCCATGACAATTCAAAATAATATTGCAATTTTCATAGATTTTAGGAGAGAAAAGGAGATTGAACGAATAAGTGAGAAGATAAGAGAGCTTTCTCCTACACTGCAGAATTCAGAGAAATATGTTCCAGTTTTATATTTAGCAAAATATAAGATCCCTTCCAAACAGCAATACTTTGTTATCAAAAAACGTTTATCAAATTTAGAGGTAGATTTTTCTTTTAAAGTAAATAAGCTTAGTTTGTTTGAAGGAGAGAAAAGAGTTCGTATTTTTAAACTTCTGTAAACCAAAATCCCGCACCAAGATGGTGCGGGATATACATATCCTATTTAAATAAAATATTATGCAGTGCCAATTCGGTACATTCCGGTTCCGCAATCTGGACACTTACCTTTCATTGCTGGTTTACCATTTTTCATAGTAACTTTTTCCGGATTAGCAACTTCCTTTTTAGCTCTACATTTTACACAGTACATTGATGCCATAATTATAAATCACCCCCTTTTTTAGAAACTCTTAAAGAGTAACTACAATCATTTAATTAACTTAAAAAAATACAGCGAAACTTCAATACCTAAAATCACAATTATCAATAGGATACTTTTCTTTAAGTCAGAATAAAAAAATTGGTTAACCGGTTTATTTTCTACAGGTATGACTTTATTGCTGATAGTGACTTTTGGTTGAACCACGGAAGTTGTAACATCTTTTTTTTCAAGCAAACGAAGTTTTTTATGATACATGGCTAGCAGCTTTTCTTTCTTTGTCTTCTTAGGCATACGGTAATAATATAGAGAGTCATATCTCAAATGTCAAATCTCATGTAAATTATCGTTGACAGTTTTTGCACAAATATATAGAATGTATTTGATGATCATTTACGCACTGGCTGCAGTTCTTTTTGTTTGGATGGTTTTTTTAACGGCACTGATATTAAAGATGAAAGGGCATTACAACAGTCTAATTTCAGGAACACGAAAACATAAGATAGATGAAATTCTCGATGAACTGTTAGCGACGAACAGTAAGACAAGGTATGAGCTTGAGATCATAAAAAAGGAATTACACGAAGAAGTTAAAATATCCAATCTTCATATCCAGAAGGTTGGTTTAATTAAATTTAATCCTTTTGAAAGGTCGGGGGGCGATAAGAGTTTTGTCATCACTTTTCTAAATAATGAAAATAGTGGTATAGTTATTAATTTCATTCAGACCCGCGATGGATTGAGGGTTTACAGTAAAAAAGTTAAAAACGGGAAAAGTGAAGAGTTTGAGTTATCTGAAGAAGAAAAAAAGGCAATTGAAAAAAGCAGTTAAAAATTGAAATTTTTTTTATGATTAACAAAAAAATAGCTTTTGTGGTTGTGTTTATAATTTTTATACTTTCTGGGGTAACGACATTTTCATTTTTTACAGGTGAAGATGGAGGAAGGTCATTTTTATCTCCTATAAAATACCAGGCACCAAAATCTGAAAATGGCTCGGGTGAAACGGTTGTTGACACAGAACCAAAAACAGAAGAATGTCCATTAAACGGTCAAATGCTATCCAAAACACAAAGAAATATTTGGGATGTGCAAAGGCCGCTAGGCATAATGATTGAAAATCACAAGGAAGCTCGTCCTCAATCGGGTCTATCTTCAGCGGATATAGTCTACGAAGCGGTAGCCGAAGGTGGGATCACTAGATTTTTGGCAATATATTATTGTCAAAATGCTGCATATGTCGGACCGGTCAGATCAGCCCGCATGTATTTCTTAAAGTTTCTTGAAGGATATGGTCAGAATCCTCTTTATGCTCATGTTGGAGGTGCTAATACTCCGGGTCCGGCCGACGCCTTAGGTTATATAAACGAACTAGGATGGTCATCTTATAATGATCTAAGTCAGTTTTCAGTTCCTTTTCCATATTTTTGGCGTGATTATGAAAGGTTGAAGAATGTGGCAACGGAGCACACGGTTTATACTTCAACGAAAAAACTTTGGCAGTATGCTAAAGATAAAAGAGAATTGACAAATGTTGATGACCAAGGTGTAAGATGGGATAAGGGTTTTTCCCCATGGAAATTTGAAGATGATGCAAAAGCAGCCGATAGGGGAAAGGTTGCAAAAATTGATTTCGGTTTTTGGGATAATTTAGCAAGCGATTTTAGCGTTGTCTGGAGTTATGATGCTAAAACGAACAGTTATAAAAGAACCAATGGGGGTGCTCCTCACCTTGATAAAAATACCGGTAAACAGTTGGAAGCAAAAAATATCGTTGTCGTGTTTACCAAGGAATCACCCGCAAATGATGGTTATGAAGGCGGGCACTTACTCTATAAAAATGTTGGCAGTGGCGACTTATTGTTTTTCAAAAATGGGCAAGTGATCAAAGGAACTTGGAACAAAGAAACAGAAGAGGATAATATAAAATTCTTTGACAGTACTGATAAAGAAATATTCATAGTGAGGGGGCAGGTATTTGTGGAAGTATTACCGATAGGAAATAAAGTTAATTATTAAATTAATCTAATTAACCTAATTGATCTAATTTCTAGAAAATGACCAATGACTAAGTACCAAAAATTGGAATTTGGGTATTTTTTAGGTCAATTAGAAATTAGTAATTAGAAATTTTTTTATGTTACAACACATAATTCCGTCAAAGGCACGCAGAAAGATTCTTGAATTTTTCTTTCACCGTCCGGGTGAAAATTTTTATCTGCGTCGCGTTGTTCGTGAGATAAATGAAGAGGTTAATGCAGTTAAAAGAGAGCTGGACATATTAACGGAGGAAAAACTTCTGTTAAGGGAACGTCGCCTCAATAAGGTATATTTTTCGATCAACAAAAGTTATCAGCTTTATGATGAATTTTTAAGGATCTTTTCAAAGACGAATAAACTGTCTGCGTCAATTCGTAATAATTTATCTAAGATTGGAAAAATAAAGTTTGTTGCCCTTTCAACTAAATACCCAAAAAACCTACCAATAAAGGATGATGAGATCTATTTGATTTTGGTCGGGATAGTTGTCGTAGTTGAAATTGAGTCAATAATTAAAGAAGTTGAAAAAGAATTCGGACGACCGATCAATTATTCAGCTATGACGGAAGATGAATTTGCTTTTAGGAAAAAAAACAATGATCCGTTTATTTGGAAATTTCTTAAGCAACCTAAAATTATGTTGGTTGGTGTTGAGGAAGAATTATTAAAATGAAAATATTCAAAACAATTTTTGTTGCTCTCGTTTTTTTGGTCTTAGTTTGGGTTGACCTTCCCGAATTTATTAAAACTAAATATAAGATACCAAGTCAGATAAATTTTAATGTTTTTGGACTGAATGTAAAAAAGGACTTTACTACTAAGTTAGGTCTTGATCTAAAAGGTGGCAGTAGTCTGATTTTTGAAGCTGATATCACAAAAGTAAAAAAAGAAGATCTGAATGATGCCTTAAACTCTGCCCGTGATGTTATTGAAAGAAGAATAAATTTTTTCGGTGTGACCGAACCCCAAATACAGACAATTAAAACAGGAGATAAATACCGATTAAGTGTTGATTTACCAGGAATAAATAATTACGAAGAGGCGATAACACTGATAGGTCAAACGGCTCAATTGACGTTTAGAGAGCTACCGGACGACAAGATAGCCACAACAACTCCGATCTTTGCACAACTGACGAAAGAAACGGGGCTGACAGGTGTTCACATAAGCAAATCAACAGTTGAATTTGACAGTCAAAACGGTCAACCTCAAGTTGGTTTGAAATTTAACAAAGAGGGCGCTGAATTATTTGCGGCCATTACAAAAAGAAATATTGGTAAACCTGTTGGAATATTTTTAGATAATATGCCGCTGACAACTCCAACGGTACAGACAGAAATACTTGATGGCAGTGCCGTAATTACAGGGAGCTTTTCAACAGAAGATGCAAAAAAATTAACAATAGCTATTAATTCAGGAGCTTTACCATTACCGATCAAATTGGTGGAACAAAAAAATATTGGCCCAACTTTAGGTGCAATCGAAGTAAGGAAGAGCGTCTATGCAGGAACTGTTGGTTTGATTATGGTCTTACTTTTTATGATATTTTATTATGGTCGATTGGGTTTTATTGCATCTCTTGGATTATTGATATATGGATTGATCTCATTATTTATATTTAAAGCAATTCCGCTGGTCTTAACTTTACCTGGTGTTGCAGGATTTATTTTATCGATCGGAATGGCGGTTGACTCAAATATTTTGATCTTTGAAAGGATTAAAGAAGAGCAGAGAAAAGGAAAAAGTTTTGATATTGCAGTAAAATTGGGTTTTGGCCAGGCGATAGATGCAATTAAGGATGCAAATATAACCACGCTAAGCGTGGCCTTTATTCTCTTTAATCCATTGAACTGGGAGTTTTTGCCACAGTTTGGAATGGTTAGGGGATTTGCGTTGACATTGGCGATAGGTGTAGGAACAAGTTTATTTACGGGGGTAGTTATTACGAAGAGACTGATTGAGATCTTTTATAAAGATAAAATATCAAACATCAAATAACAAATGTCAATTGAATTTTAAATAATAAATAACAAATGTTTAAAACATTTAAAATTTGTTATTGATTATTCAATTGTTATTTAATATTTGTTATTTGTCATTTAAATTAATATGATTAACTTTCTCAAATACCGTTGGATCTATTTTTTAATTTCAACGATCGTTATAGGGGTAGGATTATTTTCAATATTTAAATGGGGATACCGTTATTCGATTGACTTTACCGGTGGAACAAACATTGATTACCAGTTCAGTAAGAACGTTGACACGAAACTTATGAACGGTATCGTCAAAGAAATGAAAATTCAGGTATTAAGTCAGAAAACGGAGAAGAACCGGCTAACGATGAAAACAAAAGTACTCGACGAGGAGACGAATTCTTTATTGAAAAACAGCTTAGAAAATAATTTAAAGGCAAAGATCACCGTTTTAAAATATGAAACAGTAGGTCCGACCCTTGGAAAGGAAGCCATAAGAAAAACCTTGATCGCCTCGGTATTGGCGATCATCGGGATCCTCATTTATATGAGCTTTGCCTTTAAGGGCTTTAATTTTGCTTTTTCGGCAGTGATCGCAATGTTCCATGATCTATTGGTTGTTGTCGGATCATACTCATTATTGAGTCACTTTTTTGGCGCAGAGGTTGACACGATGTTTGTTACGGCAGTTTTGACAACCATGTCATTTTCGGTTCATGATACGATCGTTATCTTCGATAAGATAAGGGAATATCATAATGAACAGGGATCTTTGGATCCTGAATCTGCCGCAAACAGATCTTTAACGGAAACAATGGTCAGATCTCTAAATAACTCCATGACAATAGTCTTCATGTTGTTGGCGTTGACGTTGATGGGTGGATCAACAATAAGATTTTTTATCCTGACCCTTTTGATAGGAACGGTTACGGGTACATATTCCTCACCATTTATTGCCACTCCGGTTTTGGTATGGCTGGAAAAAATAAGAAAACAAAAATAATCTATTTATAACTTTTATAATTTTTATATCTTTTATATGAACAGTAAAGTTTCGGAAAAGGGATCGGAAACATGTCCAAAATGCGGTTCGCCTTTAGGCGAAGTTTTTGAGACAAAGTCAGGTAAGAAATTACAACGTTGTTCCAAAGGTTCATGGAATCCAGAGACTCATACGATCGACGGATGTACGTATGTCAAATGGTTGGAAGTCGAACCGGTTCAACTTGATGAAAAATGTCCAAAATGTGGAGCACCTTTAGTTATGGCCGTTACCCGCATGGGTAAGAAGATGAAAAAATGTTCAACAGCCACTTGGGATCCTGCAACAAAGACAGCTGGTGGATGCGATTATATAGAATGGATTAAAGGAACCACTGAAAAACTTGAAGAGGATTGTCCGAAGTGTGGCGCGAAACTGGTTCTCTTTACGACGGCATCCGGAAAAAAGCTAAAAAAATGTTCAACCGCCACTTGGGATCCAGCAACTAAAACACCAGGGGGATGTGACTATGTTGAGTGGCTAAGATCATAACAATGAGAATCGTCAAATATTCTTTAGGACAACTGCAGGCAAATTGTTATTTTTTGATTGAGGAAAATAATTGCCTGATTATTGATCCAGCCGATGATGCGTCTTTTATTCTTGAAGAACTGCAAAGACAACAATTGAATTTAGTTGGGATGTTGGCAACTCATGGCCACTTTGACCATGTCGGAGGCGTTGGTGAAATTCAATTATCCTTTGATGTGCCTTTGTACATTTTTAAAGAGGATAAGTTTTTGATTGACCGACTTAATGAAACGGCCAAATATTTTTTGGGATTTGACCCTAATTTTATTAAACCAAAAAATGTAAAATTTTTAAAACAAGGTGATACTACAATAACAAATTTTAAATTCAAAATTTTAACTAGCCCTGGTCATACTCCTGGAAGTGGCTGTTTTTACTTTAAAGAAGAAAACACAGTCTTTACTGGTGACACGTTATTTAAAGAGGGGATAGGTCGAATTGACCTTTCATACAGCAGCAAGGAAGACCTAAAAAATTCTTTAAAAAAGATATTCAAACTACCGAAAGAAACGATAGTGTGTTCCGGACACGGCGAAGAAACGATGCTGGAAGATGAAATAGGCACACTACAATTAATTAATTAATTGTAGTGATCTGATCGAGGAGGTCTTGTTTTTCGTTTTTTATCTTTCCTTTAGAGACTTTTTCAAAAAGTTTTTTTAGAATTGATCCAACCTGAGGGCCAGGTTTTATTTTTAATAATTTCATAACGTCATTTCCATTGATTTTCAGATCTTTGATTTGGAATGGCTGTTTTTGAACCTCTTCCAATCTTTTTTTAAACAGTTCATTTCTCCATGAGGTCGGCTTGGCTCCGGAACCGATCCTGTCTCCGGTTCTCAGATCTAACATGTCTTGTAGATATTCTTTAGTGACACTACGAATAAATCTTCTGATTGCTTTATCAGTTTGATCTTCCGAAACCGTATATTGATGTTCGGCAACAAGAGTGATGAGTTTATCCTTTTGTTTATTTGAAAGTTTGAGGCGTTCGGCGATCTTTTCTGCCTGTTTTTTTCCGACGACCTCGTGATTATAAAAAGTGATCAGATCGGTCTTTTCGTCCTTATAAAATGTTTTTGCTTTTCCAATATCGTGGATCAAAGTTGCAAACCTTGTTATCGGATCGCTTGAAGGGCAGTGTTTTAAGGCCATAACCAAGTGAGTTCCGACATCGTAAACATGATGACGTTTGGGGCTTTTTTGCGGAATGGCAAAACAGACATCCACCTCGGGCAAAATATATGACAAGAGCCCGGTATTTTTTAAAAAAAGTACCCCTTCAGACGGGTGATCCCCCCCCAATATTTTTAGAAATTCATCTCTGATCCTTTCCCACGATATCTTGGTTATCAGACCCGCATTCTTTTGAATTGAATCTCGGGTTGCATCTTCAATGAGAAATCCTAATTGAGAAGTAAACCGAACAGCCCGAAGAAGTCGGAGGGCATCTTCATTAAAACGGATGTCAGGGTCTCCGACAGCCTTTATCAACCTATTTGACAGATCTTTTTGTCCGCCATATGGATCAATGATATTCTTGCCGTCGTAGGCGATCGCATTAATGGTAAAGTCACGACGTGAGAGATCTTCATCAACAGTTTTTGCCCATTCTATTTTTTTGGGATGGCGCGAGTCGGAATAATTTGATTCGGTACGAAATGGAGTGATTTCAAATAAAAATTGTTTCATTGTTTCATTGTTCGATTGTTTGTTTTTTATTGGAACGGTTACGGTGCCATAAACGTTGTTATAAAATGCATCAGGAAACATTTTAAGAATTTGTTCAGGCGTGGCATTAGTTGTAAAGTCCCAGTCAAGTTCCATTTCCTTTTTGGAACTTGTCCTGAGCGAAGTCGAAGGATCTAATAGCATGTCGCGAACGGCACCACCAACAACATATATTTGGAATTTATTTTTTTTGAAAGCATCCATTAACCCATTAACTTCTTGAGGTAATTTTATCATGGAGTAATTATAACGCTTAGAAACCTCTGTTGGAAGAGCCAAGCTGTTCTAACCTCCGAGGTTAGTACAAGGGTGGCCAGAGTAGGCTAAAGTTAACTAGAAATTAGGGATTTTAAAATATCGAGATTTTTTTTATCAGGTCCATTGCCATCAAAGCCCGGAGTTTCAATTATGAAAGGATATTTTTTTGTTTTAGGATGATTCAATAAAGTCTTAAATTCATTAATTCCAATTTTTCCCTCTCCAATATTATCGTGTCGGTCATGACCGGAATCAAATTCATCCCGACTATCATTGACATGCCAAACTTCTATCAGATCATTTATTTTTAGTTTAGAGAGTTTTGCAAAAAAAGCATCAAGTTCACCGGAATCGTTAAACCGGTAACCGTTTGAAAAGAGATGACAGGTATCAAAGCAGATTTTGACTCGGGGATTATCAACATCTTTGACTATCTGGGAAATTTCTTCCAACGTTTGTCCGATCTTTCTGTTTCCTGCGTTCTCAATTATAAAAAAAGTATCCTTAGGTATTTTGTCTAAAATCTCTTTTATATTTTTGATCAATACTGGATACTTTATACTAGATACTTCGTTTTTGTAAGAGCCAAGATGAATAATGCTCCCTTTAACTTTTAGTTTAGATGCTATGTTTAATTCGGATATTAAGGAAAGTTTAGACATATGTCCGATCCGGCTGTCATCGGCCAGATTGACCAAATATGAGGCATGGAAATATATAGGGGAAATTAATAGTGAAGAATTCAGAGTTAAGAATTGTTTTATTTCGTCATCTGTAGGCTTGGCAAAGTTCCAACCACGGGGAGAGGAAGAAAAGATCTGCAGACAATTACCGCCGATATTGTTTATTCGCTTCAACGCTTCCGAATATCCGCCGGAAATAGACTGATGCGCACCAAGCTTGATCATATTTAGGAAAATTATAACAAATAAAAAATCCCCTTGACACATTAGCAGAGGTATAGTATATTTGCTAAATATGGAAGATCTGACACAAAGACAGATAGACATTTTGAAGGTAATCATCCACGAATATACAGAGACCGGTGCGGCCGTTGGAAGCGAAATTTTGGAAAAAAAATATAAATTGGGAGTTTCGCCGGCAACGATAAGAAATGAAATGGTTGAGCTGGCCAAAAAAGGTTATTTAAAGAAAAATCATTTTTCCTCAGGCCGAGTTCCTTCAGCCAAAGGCTTCAGGTTTTATATAAAACACCTAATGAAGCAAAAAGAAATGTCAACAATAGACGAGGTTTCATATAAAAATAGTGTCTGGGATGAAAGAAAAGAGGCGCATCGATTGCTTTCACAGGCAACTAAGGTATTGTCACAAAAAACAGGACTTCTTTCTTTGGCAACCACCAATTTTGGAGATGTCTATTATTCAGGCATGGTCAATTTGCTTAACGAACCTGAATTTTTGGATATCAATCTATCAAGGTCATTATTTGGAAGACTGGATGAAGTCGCCTTTTGGGAAAAAATACTAAACGACATGTTTTCCCTCGAAGATGAAATATACTATATGTTAGGGGAAGAAGATTTCCATGATCAGGCCTTCGACTGTTGCGCAAGTGTCTTTGGCGAATTTGAGGGTACAAAGATAAAGGGGATCATCGGCGTGATTGGTCCAAAAAGAATGTCTTATGACTCTGTTATTCCACAAATAAGATACTTTTCCGGATTATTAGGAGAAATTGTAAAAGAGCAAGCATTATAAAAAATATCAAAAATTAAAGATCAAATATCAAAATTACAAATTAAAAATAAAAATGGATAATAAGAAAATTAAAATAAATCAAAAAAAAGAAGAAAAACAAAGCCCAGATGATTTAACAAAAAAACTTGAGGTTGAAAAATTACAGTTAGAAATAGTTACCCTGAAGGATCAAGTTGACGAATTTAAAAATAAATATTTGAGGGCGATTGCTGACTATCAAAATTTAGAGAAAAGAGTTGGAGAAGAAAGGTTTGAGCTGATGAAAATAGCCAATAAAAATTTATTGATTAAGATCTTACCTTTCTTGGATAATTTGGAAAAAGCGGAATTATTTGTCAAGGATGAAGGGCTAAAGATCTCAAAAGACCATTTTGTTCAAATTTTAAAAGATGCCGGCTTGGAAGAAATAGAAATGATGGGAAAAGATTTTGATCCCATTTCAGCTGAAGCAGTTCAATTGGTTCCCGGAAAGGAAGAAGGAAAGATCGTCGAAGTTTTACAAAAAGGATATAAATTTGAAGATAAGATAATAAGAGTCGCGCAGGTGAAAGTTAGCAAGAAAGTAGGGGTCGGGTAACCCGACCCGTACATTAAAAATTATAAGTTTAAAATAATAAAATATTATGGCTAAAATAATAGGGATTGATCTAGGTACAACAAATTCGTGTGTGGCAGTGATGGAGGGAGGAAAACCAAAAGTTATTTTTTCCCAAGAAGGTAAAAATACAATTCCATCAGTTGTTGATCCGGTAAAGCGGGTCGTCGGTGATGTCGCAAAAAGACAGATGGTCGTTAATCCAAAAAATACAGTATTCTCGATCAAAAGATTGGTCGGAAGAAGATTTACCGATGAGTCGGTAAAGTTTGATGCTAAGTGGTTACCGTATAAAATTGTCCAAGGTCGTGATGAAATGGCCGATGTTGAGATTGCAGGCAAAACGTATACACCACAAGAGATTTCAGCAATGATCTTGCAAAAGATCAAAACTGACGCTGAAGCCCATTTAGGTGAAAAGGTAGATAAGGCTGTTATTACAGTTCCTGCCTATTTTGATGATGCTCAACGACAGGCAACCAAACAAGCTGGTGAAATTGCCGGTCTTGAGGTTGTCAGAATTATCAATGAGCCAACCGCAGCCGCTTTGGCATACGGTTTAGATAAAAAACACAGTCATACCATTGCCGTATACGATCTAGGTGGAGGAACATTTGATATAACCGTACTTGAATTGGGTGAGGGAGTTTTTGAAGTCAAAGCTACCAATGGTGATACTCATTTAGGTGGAGACGATTTTGATAAAGTCATCTTGGACTATATTGCTGATGAATTTAAAAAAGATAATGGAGTGGATCTAAGGAAGGATCCTCAAGCTTTACAACGGCTTCGAGATGCGGCTGAAAAAGCTAAGATTGAGCTTTCCACTTCCAAAGAGGCAGAAGTTAATTTGCCATTCGTAACTGTAAAAGATGGTCAACCATCACACTTAGTAATGAAGATTGGTAGGGACAAGCTTGAATCTTTGGTCGGAGAGTTGATAGAAAAGACCTTTGGCCCGGTCAAAGCTGTTTTGAAAGATGCAAAAGTTGATGTTTCAAAAATAGATGAAGTCGTCTTGGTCGGTGGTATGACGAGAATGCCAAAGGTAATTGAAAAAGTAAAAGAATTCTTTGGCAAAGAACCAAACCGATCAGTCAATCCCGATGAAGTAGTCGCTCTTGGAGCCGCAATCCAGGGTGGTGTTTTGACAGGAGAGACCAAGGATGTCGTTTTACTAGACGTAACTCCTTTGACATTAGGTCTTGAAACATTGGGGGGGGTTATGACACCATTGATTCAAAAAAATACCACAGTTCCAAATACAAAAGCAGAGGTTTTCTCAACCGCTGGCGATAACCAGACCCAGGTAGAGATCCACATAATGCAGGGAGAAAGACCGTTAGCCCGTGATAATAAATCTTTGGGTAGATTTACTCTAGACGGAATACCACCGGCTCCGCGTGGAGTTCCCCAAATTGAGGTTTCATTTGATCTTGATGCCAATGGGATCTTGACGGTAACAGCAAAGGATAAAGCCACCGGTAAATCTCAAGCTATCAAGATAACCGGATCAACAGGTCTCACCAAAGATGAAATTGAAAAGATGAGGGAAGAAGCGGAAAAAAATGCTGATAAAGATAAAGAGGAAAAAGAAAAGATTGAAGTCAGAAATAAAGCTGATAACATGATCTATGTCTCAGAAAAATCTTTGAGAGACGGGGGAGATAAAATTGACAAGACCGTCAAAGAAAATGTTGAGAAAAAGATCAAGGAACTAAAGGAAAAGATAGAAAAAGGAACAAAGGATGAAATAGAAACAAAGACAAAAGATCTTTCTGATGAACTATCAAAGATCGGTCAGGCAATGTATAACAAAGAACAGGCTAAGCCCGGAGCACAGGCCGGACCTCAAGGTGAACAACCAAAAGAGGAAAAGAAAGATGAGAAGGGAAAAAAGGTTGAAGAAGGAGAGGTTGTTAACTAAATTGACCTAATTAATCTAATTTCTAATTGACCTAAAAAATGATCAATGACCCAATTGTCAAATTGGGTGTTGGTCGTTGGTATTTAATTAGATCAATTAGAATAATTAGTAATTAGGAATTTTTTTTATGGCTGACTATTACGAAACCCTCGGTGTTTCAAAGGGTGCCTCGGCACAAGAAATAAAGACTGCTTATCGCCGTCAGGCGCTTAAATGGCATCCTGATCGTAACAAAACTACTGAGGCTAACGGTAAATTTAAAGAAGTAACAAAAGCATACGAAGTTCTTTCTGATTCAAAAAAACGGGAAATGTATGACCAATATGGTGAAAGCGCATTTAATAGGAGCGGTCCAGGTAATCCCGGCGCTGGATACTCCGATCAATCGAATCCTTTTGGAGGTTTTGGTGGATTTTCCAGCCAAGGATTTGAAAATGTTGATTTCGGGGGATTTTCAGACCCTTTTGA
>JANLIS010000006.1 GCA_024653985.1 Candidatus Roizmanbacteria bacterium | reverse complement strand
CGATGCAAAATTTGTTTCTGAAGTTGAAGTAAAGAAAACGCTAACTTACACGTCAGATATTGAAGCTTTCACAAAGGTCCTTCAAGGATTATAATGATTTTATGGAAGATCATAAGAATCAGCTTACCATTTTTAAATATAACGCAATTCTTTCTATCCTTTTTTTCTTGTCTTCAACCTTTTATATGGGAGTTCAAATAAAAAACTATAATTTTTCCAACTATACAATTTCTGAACTAAGCTACTTTCTAAATAGCAACCAACTGCCTGTCTTTAATTTTTTATTCATCATTAAAAGCTTTTTAGACTTAAGCTTTGCCTATTACGTTTTTAAATTCTATAATTTACGTTTAAAAACACTACCTGCTATTACTCTACTTATAGCTGTCTTGTCTTTTGGGCTATTTGGTTTCTTCCCGATCAATAAATACCCCTTAATTCATACGATTATTTTTATAACGAGTTTTTTTTCTTGTCTTCAACCTTTTATATGGGAGTTCAAATAAAAAACTATAATTTTTCCAATTATACAATTTCTGAACTAAGCTACTTTCTAAATAGCAACCAACTGCCTGTCTTTAATTTTTTATTCATCATTAAAAGCTTTTTAGACCTGAGCTTTGCCTAGTATGTTTTTAAATTTTACGATCTACGCTTAAAAACGATACCCGCCTTGACCTTGCTCGTTGCTATTTTGTCATTCGGTTTATTTGGCTTCTTTCCGACCAATAAATTTCCTGTGATCCATATGGTAATTTTCGTAACTACTTTTTTTTCCTGGATATCTACCCATTATTCTTTGGCAAAACTTACCGGAGACGAGAACTTCATCCATTTTTCAAAGATATTTATCCTTGTTGAAACGATCATGGCCAATATATTTTTGTTTTTCAATTATTTCAATGCTATTTCAGAAACGGTATTTTGTCTGCTTATTTTCTTCTGGTTAACTATCTTTATCGGAAGATACCTGAAATAAATGAGCGGGCGAAGGGAATTGGACCCTCTGTCTCCTCCTTGGCAAGGAGGCATTTTACCGGTAAACTACGCCCGCAATGCTAATATTCTACCAGAGCGCGACGTAATATCTCAATCGCTTTTTCCAGATCACGGGTATTTAGAACGTATGCAATCCTTACTTCGTTTTTACCACGGCCTTTCGTTCCATAAAAACCGGGAGCTGGTGCAATCATGACCGTTGTTTTTTCGTAAACAAATTTACTCAGTAACCATTGACAGAAATTTTCCGTATCTTTAACCGGCAATTTTACAATTGTGTAAAAAGCGCCTTCCGGTTTTTCAAGAAAGACCCCTGGTATAGATTTTAAACCGTTATATAAAACGTCACGACGGGCTTGATATTCTTTATGAACTTCTTTGAAATAACTATCTTTAACTTCTGAAAGTTTTGACGCCATTTCTTGATCGATAAGACCAGAAGATAATCTTCCCTGAGCAATCCTCAAAACACCGGCGATCAGGTCCTCGTTCAAAGATACGAACATGCCTAATCGTGCCCCGCAAAGACTATAACGTTTGGAAAGACTGTCCAACAGGATCATTTTGTCCGGATATTTTTTCATAAATTCCAATATTGATACATGTTTCTTTCCGTCATAGACAAATTCCCGATATACCTCATCAGAGATCAAAAACAGATTATTTTTTTCACAAATTGAGACTAGCATCTCCATTTCGTCACGGGTATAAACAGTTCCTGTCGGATTATTTGGGTTGCAGATAATGATTGCTTTAGTTTTTTTGGTGATCTTTTCTTCGATAACCTGTCTTTCGGGCAAATGAAAACCTGTCTCCCCTTTTGTCAGGACCGGAACTATTTTAACACCATTGATAGTTGCATAAGAATTATAGTTGGCATAATAAGGTTCAAAAGTGATCACCTCTTCCCCCGGCTGGCAGACCGCAAAAAATGCCATCGAAATTGCCTCTGATCCACCCGTGGTCACTTGAACATTTTTTCCGTCAATAAATCCAAATCCCAAACTATTATAATAATTAACTAACGCATCAATAAATTTTCCTTCTCCTTGCGATTGCCCGTAACGGATTGGGTTTTCCGTCCACTTGTTCAACACATCTATCATGACACCTGGAGTTTTGATATCAGGGTCACCAATATTTAAATGGAGCACCTTGATACCCTGTCTCTTTGCCTCCATGGCATATGGAACCAACTTTCTAATTGGCGAAGCAGGAACCGATATGAGCCTTTTTGATACGGTTGTATTTTTCATATTGTGTTAATAATAAAGTTTTCAAAAAAAATTGCAAGAGGATTTTCTTGTATCTTAATTGTTATAATATCTTTGTAAGTCTCTGTATTTCAACGGATAGAATAAGGGCTTCCGAAGCCTTTGATGGGAGTTCAATTCTCCCCGGAGACACAACGTAAAAAAATTTAAGTAAAAATTTTTAACGTTGTTGGAACGTTCAAATCAAGGATTTGTTACGTTCCACAAAAAATAGTTTATTGGGCTTATAGGTAAGTGGTATACCGGGTCATTCGCATTGACCAGTCGCCAGTTCGATTCTGGCTAAGTCCACCAGGTTTGACTTTGCATTCAACATATACTACCATCAAACTATACTCTCATACATTAATTATCAAGTTCGATTATGACAAAAATAGTAGAAAGAAGAAAGGTAATCACACTTCGAAAAGAGGGAAAAACATTTTCAGAAATAAGGGGAGTCGTTAAGGTAAGCAAAAGTACATTAAGTATTTGGCTAAAGCCCTATCCTCTTTCTAATGAACAAGTGCAAGAGGTAAATAAAATGAAATATAGAGCGATAGAAAAATTCAGGGAAACAATGAGAAAAAAAAGAAATAAGCGATTAGAAAAATATTATAAAGAAATTAAAAATAAATTATTACCCCTTTCAAATAAAAATTTATACATCGCAGGACTATTTTTGTATTGGGGAGAGGGTAATAAAGCTAGTTCTCATACAATTAGTATTAATAATACTGATCCAAGTGTTTTAAAATTTGCAAAATATTGGTACTTAAATGCTTTGAATATTAAAGAAAAAAAAATGAAGATATCTTTACATTTGTATAAAGATATGAACATACTAAAAGAAATTAACTATTGGAGTAGGCAATTACACATTCCCAAAAGTCAATTTATTAGACCTTATATAAAAGAAAGTAAAAAATCTGATATAGATCAAAAAGGTTTTGGTCATGGTACTTGTGCTCTAGTAGTTCATGATACAGTTATAAAAGAAAAAATTATTATGGGTATTCAGAGCGTCGCAGATTATTACTCTAAGAAAATAAACAGTTTTTGATATACTAAAGTGTTAAAATAGCACTTGTAGCTCAGTGGTTAGAGCGCGTGTCTTATAAACACGAGGTCGATGGTTCGATCCCATCCTGGTGCACTGTATGTTTTTGCCGAGATAGCCAAGGTGGTCACGGCGGAGGTCTGAAAAACCCCAGATGCGTGTTCGACTCACGCTCTCGGCACAAAATTATACTGAAAAACTTCAAAGTTTTATATAAAGTAAGTAAAAAAAGCGAGCACTATTCTATAAACTCCAAATCCTGACAAAGAATTTTTTTGCAAAAAACTTACAAACCATTTTATGGCTATCAAGGCGCTGAAAAAAGAAGTGATCAGGCCTATAAATAAAAATAGTGGATTATTGCCAGTAAAAATTAACTGAGGATCTGTTTTTATAAAATCAAGAAGTGAGGCAGCAAGCAATGTGGGAACGGCAAGAACAAAAGAATATAGGGCTGACTCTTCCCTATTAAAACCCAATATCATCATTGTTAATATGACAGCTCCCGCCCTTGACACTCCAGGAACAACGGCTAAAGATTGACCAACACCGATTAATAAAGCTTGAACAATCGTCATCTGAATAATTTTTTTATCCGTCTTAACGATTTTCTTTTTGAGTAAATATTCAAAAATGATAAAAAATAAACCAATAACAAATAAACTAGCCGCAATTAAAGTAAAACTTTCAAAAAAAACTCCTTTGATTACCTTATGAAGCAACAAACCAACGACTGCTGTTGGGATAAAAGATAAAATTATATTTATAAGTAAACTTTTATTCTTTATAATTATTTTCCAATAAATAAATACCACCGCCAAAATCGCGCCAGATTGAATGAATACTTCAAAGAATTTTTGAAACTCCGTCGCTGGAACATTTAATAATTTAGAAGAAATTATCAGGTGAGCAGTTGAGGAAATGGGAAGAAATTCTGTGATTCCTTCAACTAGTCCCAGAATAGTGGCAGTTATAATATTCATCGTTATTGTTTGTCATCCCCTCGTAGGAGGGGATCCAGTCTATAATTACATTATAAAAAACAAATAAGGTGATTTTAGTCTGGATTCCCGCCTTCGCGGGAATGACAGTCATTATTAATTAATCAAATATATTCTTAGTATAATATACTACATATGAGAATCGCATTAGTACACGATCAACTGCGTGAGTTCGGGGGAGCTGAGCGTGTCCTTGTTTCCATAAAAAAGATCTTTCCTCAGGCAGATATCTATACGACTACTTTTGATCTGAATTCCCTAGGTATACACAAAGAACTGATCAAAAACTGGAAAGTCCATGTCTCCTGGTTTGGTAAGATACCTTTTTTTAACAGATACTATTCCCCTTTCCGTTTTTTAACTCCTTTGATCTGGGAAAGTTTTGATTTTTCCAAATATGACCTGGTAATATCCTCATCCGGTTCATGGATGTCAAAAGGAATCAAGACGGATAAGCCGACCGTCCATATTTCGTATATCCATCACCCACCCCGATACCTTTACGGTTATGAGACAGCCGTTGAATGGCAAAAATATTTTTTAATAAAAATTTATGGATATATAATCAATCATTTCCTACGAATTTGGGATTTTAATTCCTCAAAGCGTGCCGATTACT
>JANLIS010000026.1 GCA_024653985.1 Candidatus Roizmanbacteria bacterium | reverse complement strand
GATCGAATTTTTCTTCGTCACCAGCGCTGTTTTTCTTACCGACGAGACACCAGCGGTCAACCAAATAGCTTACCCATTTTTCTTTATATTCATCCTTTTCCACGATCTCTATCTTTCCTTTATGCGGCCAAGGACGGAAATGTCTGGACTCAATGAATGCGATCAGGAATCTTGGATTATATATCTTCTTTTTTTCTTTTCCTATGCAAGCCCCTCGGCACTTGCCAAGTTTGTAGGCAAAACATGATCCCTTACTTGAGTCTATTCCCAATAATTTTTGACATAAAGAATATTTTTCGGCAAACTCTATCAGATATTCCTTGACCGCCTGTTTATTTTTGAAGGCTCCAAATAAATTATCAGAGTTCACTTCCGCCAAACTTTTAACCGTCTTTTGTTTTAAAGTCGCATAACCGTCCTTGTTCATCGACTTACTTAAGACGATGAATTCTTTTTTCTCCAAAAGTCGGGCATTATAAATTGGATGAAGTTCTTTTATCATCTGCGATTCCATCAGTAATGCTCCAAACTCTCCTGTAGTGACTATGTGTCCGATCCGGATTACCTCCTTCATCAAAGACAAGTGTTTAGTTGATGAGGTATCTTCTGAAAAATGAGAGATCACCCGGTCGCTGATATTTTTACTTTTACCGACATATAAAACTTCATCGTTTTTGTTATAAAAAATATAAACTCCGGGAGACTCGGGGAGAGCGTCGACCTGTGTCTTGATATCGGCATCAACCGAATAAAGTGATTTGGTCAGGTCCGCCCAAGCTTTCATCAGGGTTTTTTTGGGAACGGTTTTTTTAATTTTTTTCAGAAATTGCCAGAGGACAAAGGCGTCGTCATAGGCCCGATGCCGGCTTTCAAACTTGAAATTATATCGGTTAATCACCGATTCCAAACTGTGTGATCTATGTTCGGGAAAAAGCCTCCTCGATAATCTGACGGTACAGAAAGTCTTGGCCTTAAAATTTACCCCCGTTCTTTTCAGTTCATTTTTGATGAAAGAATAATCAAAGCGGACATTGTGGGCGACAAATACGGCGTCATCCAAAAGTTTCATAACCCGGTTTTTTACATCTCCAAATATCGGAGCATCTTCCAAATCTTCATTGGTTATCCCCGTAAACGAACTGATGAAAGGTGAGATGCGTCCTTCGGGATTGAGGAGGGTCGTGAATTTGTCGACGATCTTATCTTTTGAGATCCTGATCATCGCCAGCTCGATCACCCGATCATGAAAAGCGCTCATGCCGGTCGTCTCCGTATCGATGATTATCAGATCGCGGTCAAACATAGACCTCTATTTTACTCCATTTATTCAATCAATCCCTTTTTCTTCAGATCATCAAGGATCAGATTAACGGCCGGAGCGGGATCAAAACCTTTTGTATATTCTCCATGAGAAAAATAGGCCACTTCGTCTATTTCGGAGCTTGACCGGACTGTCCCCGAGTGGTTTGCGGTGTAGCAATGGACGCGGACCATAATACCTTTATCCCTTCCGTAAGCTTGGGCTTCAAAAGTTCCATAAAAATCCTGGGCTTTCTTCACATCATTAACAGGGGTCTCAAAATGAACGACCTTATTCATATTTATTTAATAAATTTTTAACTAATACAAATATTGTAAAGTTAAAAATAAATGAAAAGTGGCTTTTGAAATGTACCGCTGTTGAAACCAAAAAAAATTTATTATACTGAAATTAATTAACAAGTTTATAATTTTATGGAAAATAAAACATTTGCCGGTAACTTTTTGTCCGCGGTCATCTTTACGATCTTAGGTTTGCTCACTATTAAGTTTTTTAATATTTCCTATCCGATGACGATCGTCAGCACGACCCAATCATCTGAGTTGGCTGTTGTTGGAGAGGGTAAGGTTGAGGTCACTCCTGATACAGCCTATGTTGATGCGGGAATTACTGTAGATAGAGCGTCTACAGTTGCTGAAGCTCAAAAGAGAATCAATGAAACGAACAATAAGATCATTAATTCATTGCGTGAGATCGGAATAGAAAAAGCCGATATTAAAACTTCCAACTATTCCATCAACCCGAACTATAAATATGAGAACAATGAAAATAGGGTTGACGGATACAATGGCAATGTCACTGTTGAGATCAAGGTCCGTGATCCACAGATGGCATCAAAGGTAATTGAAACCGTTACAACCGCCGGAGCCAATCAGATACAAGGTTCTCGCTTTGTCGTTGATAAACCAGAACTATATCGTGAAGAGGCCCGCAACGCCGCCATTAAAAATGCTAAAGAACAGGCAGAAAAAATGGCTAAAAATTTGGGAATTAAATTAGGTAAGGTTGTAAATATAGTTGAATCGTCACCTGGACAATCAACACCGATCAGCTATGGAAAATTTGCTGAAGGTCTTGGAGGCGGGGGCGGTGGACCGGTGATCGAACAAGGATCTCAAACATTAACATCTGTTGTGACTTTATATTTTGAGAAGAAGTAAGATCACATCTTAGAAAGCTCAAGGGAAACGATCATATTGGCTGGCAGAATAAGGGCCTTATCCCCTGTTAGTTTCAGCTCTCCATCTATTGGGGTAAGATTTAATGATATGTCTGATAAGCCGTTTAAAAATGTTTTTGTCAGCTTATAATTGACATTTTCCAAATTTTTGAAAGTAACCGGAACGGCTTCATAGTTTCGGCCGGTCTCATCATAATTTGTTAATATCAAAACGATATTGACATCATTAATACTGGCAATGGCGCTGACATTGCTTCCTTCTCCATCAACTATTAGTTGATTTCCCTCTAAGGTATCCAACATTTTTAAGGCTTTATAACGAGGTTTTT
>JANLIS010000106.1 GCA_024653985.1 Candidatus Roizmanbacteria bacterium | reverse complement strand
TACGGTTTGGTCTTTATAGAAAGATTATTGAAAGGTAAAAAAATAAATTGGAATTGGTTGGGTATTTTATTGATCCCTCTTGGTTTATTGAGTGTGTTTGGGATCTATGCTGTCCAATATAATGACTTCCTTGCTTATTTTCATTCAGGTGATAATATCCATTTGGTTTTCCCGTATTCGGTATTTAACTTTCAAAAAACTTGGGTAGGGACAGCTTGGCTTGAAGAGATAATCTTTTATTATTTTATGTATGGGCTCTCGGTGATTTATCTGAAAGATTCCAAATACAGAAGCTTTTTTTATTTCGGACTGGTATTTTTTATCGCCACATTATTTGTCCAACATCGTGATATCAGCAGGTATTCTTTACCGTTATGGCCGCTTGCTTTAATTGCCTTTGAAAAGTTCTTCACGTCAAAAAGATTTTTGTTGATATGTATAATTTTGCTTCCTGCCATATTTTTGTATGCATGGAACCTGCTCCTTTACAATGTCATGCCAATATCCAACTGGTATCCTTTCTTATAAAATCACTTGCTTTATCTTATATTTGTTCTATAATCTAACTATTAGACTATCTAATAATATATGAATACAGGTTCTCTTAATGATCAAATAATCAATAATGTTTTTAAGATGAGTCGCTTGGTAAAACATGAAATGCAGCCAAATTTTGATTTACTTAATCTTACTGTGATACAGGTCCACTGTCTGGTTAATGTGCACGAAAACAAAAAGATGTCGATGCATGAAATAGCTGATATTTTTAAGATAACTATGCCGACCACAACAGTAATGATCGAAAAACTGGCAAAACTAAAATTGGTTACACGACTTGCTGATGATAAAGACAGAAGAAAGACGATAATAATCCTTACGAAAAAGGGAAATGATATTTTTGAAAAAATCAAAAAAAATAAATGTGTAAATCTTGACAATATTATGTCTAAGTTAACAACGGAAGAGAAAAATCAGTTGGTAAAGATCACTAATAAACTGATAGAATAATTATTAATTACTGAAATTCTTACTTATGAAGAAAGTGAAGGAATTTTTAAAAAAAAGATGGTATTTGATTTTGATCGCAATATTTGTCATAGGTTTTTTTATAAATAAAAGCAATATTGATGCAAAAGCAAAGAAAAAAGTTGATAGTTACAAGGTAAAAAGGGAAGATCTGAAAGAAATATTAACCTTATCCGGACAGGTTGATGCCAGTGAAAAAGCTACCTTAAAATTTCAAACTTCAGGTAGGTTGGTGTGGGTGGGTGTAAAGGAAGGGGATTTTGTCAAAAAATATCAGACCTTGGCGTCACTTGATCAACGTGATATTAAGAACAGATTGCAAAAATATTTAAATACTTATACGATCGGCCGTAATACTTTTGAACAAACAAAGGATGATAACATTGATAATCAAAATGATCTATCAAGAAGTATTAGGGAAGAGGCCAAAAGAGTTTTAGAGAATAACCAGTTCAGTTTGAACAATACTGTACTGGATGTTGAATATCAAAATTTAAGTTTAGAATACGCGAATCTTTGGACTCCTATAGAAGGAATAGTTACTCATATATCAGTTCCGTTTGCAGGAGTTAACATAACTCCAGCCGGAGCCGATTTTGAAGTTGTCAATCCAAAAACTTTATATTTTTCAGTTGCAGCAGAACAGGGAGATGTTATTAATCTAAAAGAGGGCGACATTGGAGAAATAAGTCTTGATGCCTATCCTGACCAAAAATTTAAAGCAACATTGTATTACATTTCTTTTTCACCCAAAGAGGGGGAGACGGGAACGGTTTATGAATTGCGGCTTAAATTGGATGAAAAAGCTGAAAAATTATCCTTAAAGCTGGCTATGACCGGGGATATTGACTTTTTGATCAAACAGGAAAAAAACGTACTATCTGCTCCTTCATCATTTATAAAAAAAGACAGTAAGGGTGATTATGTATTTATCGGTAAACCGGATAAAAAAGTGAAAAAGTACATAGATATCGCCCAAGAGATCGACGGAAAATACGTGATTACAAACGGACTTCAAGATAAGGAAATAATCTATGATTAAATTAGACAAGGTTGTTAAGAGCTACAAGATAGATGAGGAAACAACTTTTTACGCCCTTAAAGAATCATCGGTTGAAATAAATGAAAGGGAATTTGTTTCAATTATCGGACCCTCAGGGTCGGGAAAATCTACTTTAATGCATTTGATAGGATTGCTTGATAAGCCGACTAGTGGTGAGATCATCGTTCAAGGAAGAAAGATATCCCAACTTAATGACGATCAAGTTTCATCTTTAAGAAACGAATTTATTGGATTTGTTTTTCAGCAATTTAACCTTATTCCAAAACTAACCGTTCTCGAAAATATTCTTTTACCATCCTTTTATGCCAGAAAAAAACTAGAATATGATCCGAGAGAAAAGGCCATGGGTCTCATCAAAAGATTTGGGCTAGAGGGGAAAGAAAAATCATATCCTAATAAAATTTCAGGTGGTCAACAACAAAGAGTGGCTATTTTAAGGGCGCTTATCATGGAGCCGAAAATGATCCTGGCTGATGAACCGACAGGAAATCTTGACAGCAAGACCGGTGGGGAAATAATGGAAATGCTCAAAGAATTAAATGAAGATGAAAAGATTACCATTGCCATCGTCACCCACGAAGCCGATATTGCCAAATACGGTAAAAGGGCGATCCATGTCAAGGATGGTGCAGTTGTCAAATAAATATGAGCTATTTTTTGTTTATCGTAAAATCAGCCTTTGAAGATTTCAGAAGAAGTAAAATGCAGACCTTTTTGACGTCGCTCGGTATCTTAATCGGTGTTTTTGCCGTAGTCACCTTAACCGCAATGGGATTGGGATTAAAGAAATATATATCTGATCAGTTTGATTCCTTGGGAACAAATACATTATTTGTAGCTCCGGGAAAATTATTGCAAGGTGGTGGGTTTGGGGAGTCTTCATTGCTGGGTAATCGTTTTGATCTGAAAGATCTTAACAGATTGAAAAGGGTCCGCAGCATAAAATCGATAACCCCTCTTTCATCAAAATCAGGAACGGCCAAGGGCGCGAAGGATTCGGAATTTTCAACGATCTTTTTTTCCTCGGAAGCATTTTTTGATATATCAGGATTCGAGATAGATAAGGGAAGATTCTTGGATAAAAGAGATATCGATAAAAGGGCCAAGGTTCTTGTGGCCGGACCTAAGATCGCTGAAAAACTTTTCGGAACTATAAGCGAGGCGATTGATAAAAAAGTAACCATTGATAATGTCAGCTTTACGATAATTGGCGTAATAAAAAGTAAGGGAGGCGGGGGATTTGGAGGTCCGGATTATGATTCATACTTTTTCGGACCATACACAACCGGATTTATCTTTGATCCAGACAAAAAATTTATCCGTTTTGCCATGAAAACTGATGAAAATATTAATATCTCATCAGTTAAAGAAGAGGTAAAAGATGCTATGTTAAAAAGATACAAGGATGATGAGTTTAGTATTGTTGAGCCAACCGAGATACTATCAGTCGTCAACGGAATCTTTGGAATAATGAACATCGTTTTGGTGGCGATCGCAAGTATTTCATTGTTGGTCGGAGGGATCGGAATAATGAATATAATGTATGTGACCGTTTCTGACAAGACCAAAGAAGTCGGTATCAGACGGGCGATCGGAGCTCGAAAGAACGATATCTTATTTCAATTTATAGTTGAAGCGGTTGCGCTGTCCATTCTTGGAGGTGCTTTGGGATTAGGTTTGGCATATGCAGGAATACTGCTTGTCCAACCATTTTTTCCGGCCTACATGGATGTCACATCGGTCGCTTTGGCTCTCGGAGTTTCAAGTGTGATTGGAATTATTTTCGGAGTTTTACCTGCTCGCAAAGCTGCTAACTTAGAACCGGTTGAAGCGATCCGATACGAATAAAGCCATACAACCGCGCCAGTTGTATGAGGCTATTTTTGACAGTTTTGACAGAAGAACGAACTACGGCCGTTGTGTTTAATTCTCTTAATAATGGTTTTACAATTTAGACAAGGTTGCTTTTCTCGTTGGTAGACTAAAAAATTTCTTTGATGACCTCCCCTTGATCCATCGGGAAGAATAAATGCCTCATCGGCACCGGACGAACCAAGATCTTTAATTCCTTCATTAATTGTTTGTTTAATAGTTTTGTAAAGAAGAGTTACTTCATTTTCAGTCAAAGAATTAGATAATCTTTGCGGATGAATTTTGGCAAGAAATAAAGAATCATTAGCATAAATATTTCCGATGCCGGTTATCAGGTCTTGATCCATCAAAACTGGTTTAATTGGCCTTTTAGTTGAATCGGTTAAATCAGTGAGAAATTTGACAGTGAATTTTTTATCCAGAACATCGATGCCTTTTGGTTTAAGGGGTTGTTCACTGACTTTTATCCAACCGAATTTACGTAAATCGTTGAAGAATATTCCCGATCCGTCTGTGAACTCGACAATGACCCTTGTTGTATTTGCCGGCATTTTATTTCCTTTGGTGAAAGGAATGGTATTTTTAAAAATGGCCTTATCAACATTTTTTGAAAAGAGAATTTGGCCGGATAATTTAAAATGGATATTAAGAAAGTTATAAAGTTTGTCAAGTTTATCAAGTTTTTCAAGTCGGAAAACTAACACTTTTCCATATCGGTCAACTGAAGTTATTTTGGCCCCGATAACATCACTTTTTTTCCCGACAAAATTTTTTGGAGATAATATCTCCACCTCAGAAATTATTTTTCCAATAAGATTTGGTTTAAGCAGGCGTTTGATAGTTTCAACCTCAGGCAACTCAGGCATAAGGGACTCTCTTTATATAAGGTCCGTCCTTATTTAAGGACGGACCTTGTTTTTAACAAAATCTAAAATATTTTTCCTAAAAATTTCTTCTGAGAATTGTTCCGCAGTTTTTCTCGCATTTTTTTTCATCTCAAAATATTTTTCCTTTGGCAAACTTGTTAATTCATTTACCCGTTCAATTAGATAATTTTCTTCTAATTGATCATATAGATAACCGTTCTTTCCATTAGCAACATATTCCGGCAAGCCTCCAGACCTGAAGGCGATGACCGGCAGGCCATATCCCAATGCCTCAACCGGCGCGATACCAAATTCTTCATCTTTGGAGGAAAATAGGAAAGCTTTAGCATTAATATATGTTTCTTTAAGTTTTTTATCTGATAAATTTCCCAAAAACTCGACAGTTGGTCCTGCAATTTTTTTTAACCTTTCTTCATCTCGACCAGAGCCGACAACTTTTAAATTAAATTTTCCGATGTTTGCCGCCTTAATCAAAACATCAATGTGTTTGGCCCTGGCCAATCTTGAAACAGTAATGTAATAGTTAGGAGTTTTTTTTGCCTGCCCGCCGAAGTTTTTAGAAAAAGGAGGGATATTGACAGGCGGATAAATAACAATTGCATCTCTACGGTAAAATTTTTTTATACGAAGGCGGGTTTCTTGACTATTTGCAATTAAGTAATCGGCACGCTTTGAGGAATTAAAATCCCAAATTCGTAGGAAATGATTGATTATATATCCATAAATTTTTATTAAAAAATATTTTTGCCATTCAA
>JANLIS010000101.1 GCA_024653985.1 Candidatus Roizmanbacteria bacterium | reverse complement strand
CTTTACGCTGCCATTCCGAAAGTGATTGACTGGCATGGACACCGAAATAATTAATCCTAGGATCAGATTGTTTTGGTGAAAGCTTAGCAACAGAAAACCAATTTTTTGGAAACTCATTAGTGCAATCAGTTAAGTATTTACCGCCAAATACTCCGAGAGACAACATTTGTTGGGGACTAAGATCAGGCGTAAATTTTGGATCAAAGCTTTCCCCTTCTGGTTCAGTCAAAGTATAAACATACTTTTTCTGCATTTTGTCATTAACGATGACCATCTTTGTCTTCATAGCGTTTTGGGGGTAATGGGAAAAACACACTCGTTTTTTTCTTATATTCTTCAAAATCTTTTCTTCCAGCGTATTTCTTTTCGAGAAGCGGAACCCCGGATACAAATAAAATAAGCACAGTTATTGTCATCGGACCAATGATTGTAATATAACCAAGCGGAATTGATGAAGCAATAATGAATATTCCCCACCATTGAGTTACTTCTCCAAAATAATTTGGATGGCGACTGTATCGCCATAAACCAGTTTTCATAAGTTTTCCCTTATTTGCTGGGTTAGAAATAAATGTTTTAAGCTGTAAATCACCGATCGATTCAAAGTAAAAACCGATAATCCAGACCAATAAACCAATAAGATCAAATATACCTAAACTAATACTTACCCGATAGTGAATAAAATTGACAGGTTGAATGATGAGATATAAAAATAAGCCCTGGAGTAAATAAACCTGAAAATAAGAGCGTGCAAAAAACCATTTACCCCATTCTTTACGCCACGCCGCATATCGGTAATCTTCATGTTTTTTTAAATTTCGTTTGTAAATATGCCAAGTCAAACGCATACCCCAAATGGTCACTAACAGATTAACTAGTAAGCCCCGAAGAGAGGTATTAGCAAAATATAGCCCTGACCAGGATATCAGGACAAACCCTAATCCCCAAGCAATATCTACGATATCATTTCTTTTTTTTACTACTGAAAGAATAAACCAGCCGGTCATGTAAAAAAATAGGATTATGGCAAGAATGAAATAATAGCTCACAATTTAAATTTAATAGCTATAAAGTAGGTGACAACAGAAACAGCGGCAGATACAAACATTCCCCAAATAAGGTCAACTATTGTGATAATAAGCGGCCAATCCTTAACAGTTGCAAGATTTGTGAGGTCATACGTTGCGTAGGTAACTAAACCGAAAAATATACCTGCTAAAAGTGCTTGTGTCCACATTTTTTTATCAAGTGCCGGAGTTATTACAAAAAATACAAGACCTGCAATAAAAATGAGATAAAAAATTAAAGCGGCCAAAAGATTGGGGTTTTTAGCCATCAAATAACCAATGTATTTCGCATAAAAATTTTTGGCAATCAGAATGAGCCATACCGCGTCAATTCCTAAAAAAACAGTAAACGCAATAGCATATAGTTTAATAAACATATTATAATAGTACTATAATTTTTTATTATTGTGAAAAATATGATTATTCAAATAACAGCCGATGAAGTTAAAAAATCTATTGATGATAAAAAAGATATAGTTTTACTGGATGTTAGGACACCGGAAGAATATAGTAGAGGAAAGATAGAGGGAAGTATGAATATTTCAGTTGAAAATATTACTGATCAAATCATTTTTGCTGTTCCTGATAAAAATAAAATAATATATGCGTATTGTTTGAGCGGATCAAGAAGTGAGGTCGTCGTTGCCATGATGAAACAGCTCGGTTACACCAATGTATTTAGTATGACCAGCGGTCTTCTTATGTGGCGTTCAAAAAAATATCCTTTATCTACATAACATTATTTATTCCACCTCATCCCTTTTTGTTGTCCCTGACCTTGACCTGGTGCAGATCCTTGATCAATATCAGTAAAAACTCTAATACCGATCGCCTTAAAACTATCGTTTTCCCAATTACCGACTGATCGAATATAACTTCCAATTTTCGGAGTACCATACGAGAAGTGAGTATTATCATCAATAATTATTCTTATTTGTTTTGTGTCACTTGCTTTTATTATTATTAAATTTTTTTGTAATTGAATAACTGTTCCTGAAACAGAATTTTGATTATTTGTCATACCTATACCAAACATTCTTCCTTCACGTTGATATAATTTTTTACCAAAATTTTGCTTGCTTGAAAACCAGCCGAAAAGAAGTACGAAGGAAAATATTAATGAAAGAATAATAGCGAACGGTTTTTTATATGAAGCGTCAAATTTGCGAAATAGAAAGGTCAGTAATGCAAATAGAAAAATAAATGTGACAAGTAAAAGATAGGGGAAAGATTTAGCAAATGACAATAGGCCATATCTTCCATAACCGGCGAATAATAGATCGTTATTATTATTTGCCCAATAAGATATTAATCCGGCAATAAGAACGAGCGAAATAAAAATTAATGCTATACCACTGTCAATTCCGATTTTTTCAAACCAAATAGATAATCGGGAGCGCATCTTTATCTCTCCTCTGTTTATTTTTTGCTTTATTTTATCAGCGATTGTTTTTTTCATAACATATTTTTTTAACTTGTAATTTACCTCTATGTAGCAAAACTCCAACATTTCCTGTTGGAATACGCAAAATATCACTTATCTCTTCATATGTTTTTTCTTCATAATAAAAAAGAACCAATGGCTCCTTATATTTCAAATCTAATTTTTCGACGCAATTTTTTAACTGTTTTTTGATCTGTCTGTTATCCAGTTCTTCTTCAGTGTTATCTTTAGCTCCCATTTCAAACCAGTCCGGCATGGAAATAAATTTTTGTATAAATCCGCTGCCGATAAAATTAACACTTTCATTATGGGCAATTCTATATATCCAACTTGAAAATTTTAGACTTTTATTAAATGTCGGTAAATTCTTATATGCTTTTAAAAATACATTTTGTAAAACGTCATCAACATCATTTTTTCTATTTGTGATAGTAAAAATATATCTTGTCAATTTTGTTTCATAACGTTTTACCAAATGATAAAACAGTTCTTTTTTTCCAAAGACAACCATTGCAACAAGTTCTTCATCAGTAATAGTTTTATAGTTTGGCATATTTGTACCAAGACTCTGGTCTTTTAACCAGAGTCTTGGTTATACTTAGTCGTTATTTATTTCGGCCCATTCCCATTCCGTATCCACTTCCATTTTGAAGACCTAAACCTAATTCAGCTCGAATTTTATTAGCTTCATCGGTTTTTCCATCTTCAACCAATTCGTGAATTTTGGCAAAGCGGGCAAAATTATCCTTATTGATAACTTGCGTAACCCGACCTCGTCCATTCATCAAATTTTTCCAGGCATTATAGTCATTTGACTCAAATGCTTTTTCCATAGCAGAATGTCTTTCTTCTGTATAATTTGGACCTTTTACTGTTGGATCTCCTCGATAGGCGCTGGTAGCTTTTGGCAAAGCAAATAATCCGCCTATCACCAATGCTGTTAAACCCAAAGTTAATATTGTTTTATTCATATTTATTCCTCCTTTCATATAAATTAATACAAAGGAGCAAAGAAAATATTACATAATTACATTAAATATCCAACCCATTATCATAATTCCAACTATTGTTATCCCAAAAAATGTTGCCAATAGCTGCCATTTCATGACTTTCTTCAAGATCATTGATTCAGGTATTGAAACGGTAACAATGGCAGTCATAAAAGAGAGGGCGGTTCCGAGAGGAACCCCTTTTTGCACTAATGCCTCCATGATCGGAATTACCCCAACTGAATTCGCATAAAGAGGTGCTCCAAGGAGCGTTGCTAAAGGAATTGTCCACCAGGCCTTAACAGACAGATATTTTTCAACTAAACTTGCCGGAACAAATCCATGGATAAGAGCTCCAATACTGACTCCAAGCACAACATAAGGAAAAACATTTTTTGTAATATTCATTCCATCATCCCAAAAATATTTTAGCAATTCTTTTAACGGTAATGATGTACCTCCATTTTCTTGCTCAACTTGTTTTCTGGATTTAAATTTCAGAAGTTCTGGCTTTACATATTTCTCCATTCCAAGTTTTTGAATAAGAAAACCGCCAACCATAGCAATGATTATTCCTACAATGTTATAAATAATAGTTACCCTCATTCCAAACATAGCCGGAAAAAGATAAAGGGATGATTCGTTTATCAAGGGGGAAGCGATAAGAAATGCAAAGGTGACACCCAAGGGAATC
>JANLIS010000025.1 GCA_024653985.1 Candidatus Roizmanbacteria bacterium | reverse complement strand
AAATGTTATAATTAGATGCAGTTCATTTACTGATATGAAAAATTTAATAGATAAGATAATTGCTTGGTATAGAAAGCTCCCTGAAAAGAAACATCATGTTGAATTCATCACTGCCGTCCTTTCAGTTCCGGTTATGTTGACGGTTATTATTATTAACCTTAACAATCTGAATCAACAGAAAAATGCCAATCAAAAACAAACAAACGAAAAAGTAGTACCCATTCAGGTTGTTATCACAGGGGAAAAACAAAATTTACCAACTGAAACACCAACATTGACAGCCTCCCAATCAGCAGGTGTTCCCAGCGTAACGCCCGCATCTTGTATCAAAGAGGTCGGAATGGTTTCCATTACATCACCCCGTGAAAATGAAGTTGTCACAAAAGATCCAGTCTGTATAACCATTGCCACACAATCAGGTTATTGCTCAGTTAACTGGTCATATCGGCTTGATGACGGTAATTGGTCTGATTATTCCGATAAAAATATTTGTTTGCGTAATCTGACCAACGGAAATAAAGTATTTCAGTTAAAGATAAAAAGTTCAGCTTCAAGCGATGAAGTCACTTTGCAAAGGTCGTTTGTTTATCAAGGAAATCTTGAACCGACCACAGATCCAAAAGCGTCATCTTCAGCGGGTTTATAATAGGTAATATGTATATTCCAGACATATTTAAATTCTTCAGTTTGATATCTGCACCGTTATTTGGCGTCATCGCCCTTTCTATTGTAAAAAATACCCCGGACTTTTCATTGTCAAAACACACAATTTCAAAGTCGGTCTATTTTATTAAACATCCTATCAAAATATTTATGTTCAGATTGAACTTTATCATAAAGGCGGTCCTTGATATAGGATTTATTTTATATTTAGCCTCACATTTAAAATTGTCCCTTTACTCCCCTATTCCCACTTTAATGATTTTATCTGCGATATTATTTGGATCCTTGTCATATTTTATAATGGGGAAGTATACGACGGTTCACAGAATAATTGTTTTTACCTATGGAATAATGATGGGTTTGGCGGGGATCTGGTTAGCACAAATGACAGGTAATATAAATTTTGTAAGGTTGACGGTCCTACTTGTCATTCTTTCAAATTTTTTGATGATAAGTTTTTTTCTTGCCAAAAGGATCAATGTTTTTATTCAAGTTATATGTATGTCGTTATTGTATAGTTGGTTATTATTATTAGTTTTTCGGTATTTATAAGTAATATATACAGTTGCTATATTGATATATTCTGTTATACTTATTTCCAGATAGTAAGTTCTGCTTTTTAGTTATTTTCCCGCCTTCGTGAAATAATTTTCACTTCGGCGAGGTAAACAAGTTCTTCTTCATTATTTTTAGAAGAGCTTCGCGCTCTTACATCTAGTTAAAATTTTATTTATTTATTTTTATGTATACAAGACATTTTCAGACATCAAGTAGGTTCAATAGATTTAGCAGGCCATCCGGACCATCGCGATTTGGTGGTGGGCGAGGTCGGGGACGCAGTATGACTGGTGGAAATATTCACGAATTTATACGTCGTGCCAATGTTAAAAGCACCACAGTTGCGCCTACCGTTGCAGTTAAAGAAATTTTATTTTCAACCTTAGATTTGCCAGAAACATTAAAAGCAACTATTGCCCGTCATGGGTATATTAACTTAACACCGATCCAGGCACAAGGAATTCCCGCCATTAGATCAGGAAAAGATGTGATTGGTATCGCCAACACCGGAACTGGTAAAACTGCCGCCTTTTTAATTCCGTTAGTTGAAAATATTTTGAAAGATTTTAACTATAAAGCTTTAATAATCAGTCCAACTAGAGAACTTGCTTTGCAAACTCGTGATGAACTAAGAAAATTTTCAGGAAATATGCCGATCTTCAGCACACTTTGTATTGGTCAGTCCTCAATGCAAATACAGATCTCTCAATTAAGGCACAATCCTCATGTCGTTGTTGGAACACCTGGAAGACTTAAAGATCTTATCAATCGAGGTATTTTAAAACTCGGAATGTTCAAAATGATCATTCTTGACGAAACAGATCAAATGCTTGATATGGGTTTTATTCATGATATCAAAGAAATTATTTCGTATTTACCGGTTGAAAGACAGTCATTGTTTTTTTCAGCAACCATATCACCGGCAATTACTGCACTAATAAATTCTTTTGTAAAAAATCCGGTAACAATCTCTGTTAAGACTCAGGAAACATTAACCAACATAAAACAAGATCTGGTTAGGTTAGACAAAAAGATCGGTTCAAAAATGGAAAAACTTTCAACTCTTCTTAGACAAGAAGATTTTAAGAAAGTTTTGGTATTCGGAAGAACAAAACACGGAGTGGAAAGAATTTCCAGAGACTTGTTTCAAAAAGGATTCAAGGTTACTTCTATCCACGGAGATAAGGCTCAATTCCAAAGACAACAGGCGATCAGAATGTTCAAGGAAGATGTTGTTTCGATCATGGTTGCCACAGACGTTGCTGCCCGTGGTTTGGATATTGCCAATGTAACCCATGTCATCAACTATGATATTCCACAAACTTACGAAGATTATATTCATCGTATCGGTCGAACCGGTCGTGCAAATCTCAGTGGCACAGCTCTAACTTTCGTTGAAGAGTGATCATAAGTGATCATAAGGGACTCTCTTTAAAAGAGGTCCGTCCTCTTTTTAGGACGGACCTTAATTTAATCTTCTTGTATAATTATCTTCATGGGTGATTTCGATATTGAGCTGGAATTTGCCAAGCAGTTAGCTCTTAAAGCGGGTGAGATAATCGCCAAAAACTTTCTTCACTCAACTATTACTACTAAATTAAACTTAACCCCGGTGACGGAAACTGATCTGGCCGTTTCAAAATTGGTTATTTCCGAAGTTAAGAAAAATTTTCCAAGTCATGAGGTTTTTGATGAAGAATTCCAACATGAAAAGCATGATGCAGAATATCTTTGGGTTTGCGATCCGGTTGATGGCACGATCCCCTTCTCTCATCATATTCCCACTTCAATGTTTTCTTTGGCCTTATGCAAAAACAACGAACCAGTCGTTGCGGTAACTTACGACCCATTTATGAAAAGATCACTTTATACAAAGAGCGATTCACCTTCCTATATAAACAATAATGAAATTCGCGTTAAATCTGGAAAATTTATACCTGGAGAATTTATTTATGGTATTCCCTATTGGAATGCCGAGTTCGATACCAATAAATATTTTAATTTAATTTCTGAAAAAAAACTTCGTGTAAGTTATGTGGAATCTATCGTATATCAATCGATGTTAATTGCATCAGGAATATCTAAGGCATTGGTAATTGTTGCTGCTAACCCTTGGGACCGGGCAGCCGCAAAAATGATCATTGAAAATGCTGGTGGTATTTGTACCGATGAAAATGACAAAAGATTGACGGTTTTTGGCAACCCCCAATATTTTATTGCCACCAATAAAGAAGTTCATGAAGAGGTAATGGAAATTGTTAAAAAATGTCTTCACGAATAAATAAGCATCTATCTTCAAAAATATATTCTTCTGACAGTCCAAAAACACACTTTTGTAGGTTATAAGCGGTAGACAGATTCTGGGAAGTGTTATTAAATAAGGACAGACCTTATTTAAAGACCGTCCCATTTGTCCTATGCCATCAAAAAATATAATTAAAACTTACGTTGAAAATGGGTTTTACCACATTTATAATCGCGGAGTTGAAAAACGTAAGATCTTTCTAGATGATCATGACTACTGCGTCTTTCTTTCGTATTTAAAAATATATTTATCACCAAAAGAAGAATCAATAGAAAATATTGTAAATAATAGAGATAACCACTACAACAACTTTGAAATTATAAATAAAAATATTACCGAAATATATACTCTAAACAATTTTTATAACAAAATTGATCTGATTTCGTATGTGCTAATGCCAAATCATTTTCATCTTGAATTAAAGCAGATTGGTAAAAAAGATATAGAATTTTTTATGCGCAGTTTAATTACAAAATATTCAAAATATTTTAATAAAAAATATAGTCGAGTAGGTCCGTTATTTCAAAGTCGATATAAGGCTGTATTAATTCAAAATACTGAATATTTATTGTATTTGAGTAAGTATATCCACCTTAATCCAGTAGAACTGTTATTACAAGGACAAGGCCAATCATTAGAGGAATATCCATGGAGTAGTTATCCTGTTTATTTGAATCGATATACAACTAGTTGGTTAAAGGTCAATTTTATAAAGACAAATTTCTTAATCAATGGAGTATATTTGGTTGAAAATTATAAAAAATTTATAGAGCAAGACAAAAATGAAAAAGATCCAAAGAGCAAAGAATTTAAAAATCTTAAGATAGATAGCTGAGGACTCTCTTTATATAAGGTCCGTCCTTTAATAAGGACGGACCTTAATCAGGTATAATTATTTCATGAAAAAAATAAAAGCCATACTTTGTGATTATGACGGAACCCTGGTTGATGAAAATGGACGATATTTACCGAAAGTAAAAACATTAATAAAAAAAATCCAGGATAAAAACGTAAGGTTTTCATTGGCAACAGGAAGAGCTTATTACAGTCCGATAAAAAGAATTGAAAAAGAATTATGTATTCAAGGAATTCATATCCTTCATGGAGGAGCAATAATTTTAAACTCGCTTGAAAATAAAACATTATTTGAGCAGGCAATCTCTCAAGGATCTTCAGAAAAAATAATAAAACATCTTTCATCTAAAAAAATGGTTTTTTCTGTAGAAACAAAAAACGATGCTTATATTTCTCATGTCATAAAAGAAAGTAATTTTTACCCAGAAGTAAAAAATAAAAACATTGAGGAACTTGATAATAACGGACAGATCTTAAAAATGGTTATTTACGCCAGAGCCAATAAGTTAAACTCAGTTGAGTCAAAAATACTTTTCGATAAGCTCAAAAATGATTGTTCCGATATTTCAATTATGGAATTTGAATATTCAGGCGTTTACGGAGCGGATATTACTTCAGAGAGAGCTACCAAGCACACGGCCGTCCTTGAATATTTGAAAATATTAAACCTTACCCCGGACGAGGTTGTGGCAATTGGAGATGGTCCAAATGATTACCCCCTTTTTACAGCCTGTGGATTTGGAATTGCGATGGCGACAGCACCAAAAGAATTAAAAGAAATTTCAGGATTAGTTGTCAATAATATCGTTGAGGCATTGGAATATATTGATACAAATTTAATTTAGCCAGGTATAATATTGTTCTAATATGAACTTACCATTCAAAATCAAAATATCACCGACCTTAAAAATACGTGGAAATATTGCGACCCGCAATATTAAAAAAAATACGATCATTGAAAAATGCCCGGTAATATTAATTGAAACAAAGTATGAAGATTTTTTGGAGAAGACAAAATTATCGAGTTACTATTTTATTTGGAATAAAAAATATCATTGCATTGTCTTAGGATACGGTGGGATTTTTAATCATTCTAAAAATAACAATACAAAGTATTATCCAAGTGAGACAGACCACATGATGTATTTCAAAACAGTTAAAGATGTAAAAAAAGGCGAAGAATTAATGACGGATTATTATGATGGTGATGATGAGGAAATAATCTCAGAATTTACGGATTTTCATAAAAAAATTAGTAAGATTGAATTATAAAAACTTTTATGAAAGATGTAAGGATCGATGAAAGTTGGAAGGCAGTTTTAAAAAGCGAATTTCAAAAACCATATTGGCAAGAGCTGACCGAGTTTGTTCGCCTCCAATATTTATCAGGCAAAGTTTATCCTCCAGCAAAAAATATTTTCAGAGCATTTGATCTTTGTCCGCTGACCCA